>NZ_JBSYVT010000012.1:0-102362 GCF_054112845.1 Acinetobacter sp. NigerLNRRAM0016 | reverse complement strand
CAAAATAGTATAGGTTGATTTTTATTTTGAACAAGAGATTCTGACAGAAAAGTACTAAATATCTGATGAATTTAATATCTAAAAATTATAGAGATAGAGAAATAGTGGTTGAAATTCATCAGAGCTATTTCAATGTTTGACGCAGTGTGCAAAAAGACTATTTTTGCCTAAAAAACACACGGTCTGTAAATAATCAAAAAAAAGCTGTTTTTTCAACTTGACAACAACAGGTTAAACAAGAAAAATGCTGTCTTTAGTTTTATGTGCCTTCTCTCGATCACCCTTCGAAGAAGTGTTACGTCATGCAATGGGCGTCATCTCTAGCCGAGATGGTGAACAAAGCAAATAAAAATATGTTTATCCCAACATGTTTTAGATCCCATATTGCTCAAACAGCAAGCGGGTCGGATTTTTTTCCTATTGCCATGAAAACTATGAAATATGTGTGCTATAACAGTGCAGACAATTAATGAATGAACACTGCTGATGTCTCCCATCAAGCGGTGATAAAAGATTAGGGTGAATCACGTTGGAACTTTTATCTGGTGGTGAAATGCTTGTTCGCGCATTAGCGGACGAAGGCGTTGAACATGTTTTTGGATACCCAGGCGGCGCAGTTTTACACATTTACGATGCGCTTTTTCAACAAGACAAAATCAATCATTATCTCGTACGTCATGAACAAGCTGCTGGTCATATGGCAGATGCTTACTCACGCGTTACAGGTAAAACTGGTGTAGTGCTGGTCACTTCAGGCCCAGGCGCAACCAACACCGTTACTCCAATTGCAACCGCTTATATGGACTCAATCCCAATGGTGATTTTGTCTGGTCAGGTGGCTTCGCATTTAATTGGGGAAGATGCATTCCAAGAAACCGACATGGTAGGTATTTCACGTCCAATCGTGAAACACAGTTTCCAAGTGCGTCATGCAAGTGAAATTCCTGCAATTATCAAAAAAGCATTTTATATTGCAGCAAGCGGCCGTCCAGGCCCTGTTGTTGTTGATATTCCTAAAGATGCAACCAACCCAGCAGAAAAGTTTGCTTACGAATATCCTGAAAAAGTGAAAATGCGTTCGTATCAACCGCCGCATCGTGGTCACTCAGGTCAAATTCGTAAAGCCATTGACGAGCTGATTAATGCCAAGCGTCCTGTCATTTATACAGGTGGTGGTGTGGTTCAAGGTAATGCTTCTGCATTATTGACTGAATTGGCGCATTTATTGGGCTACCCAGTCACCAATACCCTGATGGGCTTGGGTGCTTTCCCAGGTAACGATGAGCAGTTCATTGGTATGTTGGGCATGCATGGTACGTATGAAGCCAATATGACCATGCACAATGCAGATGTGATCTTGTGTGTTGGCGCGCGTTTTGATGACCGTGTCACCAATAACCCTGCAAAATTCTGTCCAAATGCCAAAGTCATTCATATTGATATTGACCCAGCAACCATTTCAAAAACCATTATTGCGCATATTCCAATTGTAGGTGCAGTAGAGCCTGTACTTCAGGAAATGTTGGCACAGCTCAAACAAATGAATGTGTCAAAACCAAATCCTGAAGCAATGGCAGCTTGGTGGTCACAAATTAATGAATGGCGCAAAGTGCATGGTTTGAATTATGACAAACCAACTGATGGTTCAATGAAGCCGCAACAGGTGGTTGAAGCATTAGACAAAATTACCAACAGTCAGGCAATCATTACTTCAGATGTTGGTCAGCATCAAATGTTTGGTGCGCTTTATTATAAATACACCCGTCCACGTCAATGGATTAATTCGGGTGGTCTAGGGACAATGGGCGTAGGCTTGCCATATGCAATGGCAGCGAAGCTTGCATTCCCAGACCAACAAGTGGTGTGTATTACGGGTGAAGCATCAATTCAGATGTGTATTCAAGAACTTTCTACCTGTAAGCAATATGGCTTAAATGTAAAAATTCTCTGCTTGAATAACCGTGCTTTAGGTATGGTAAAACAATGGCAAGACATGAACTATGAAGGCCGTCACTCAAGTTCTTATGTAGAGTCATTGCCTGACTTTGCCAAACTTATGGAAGCTTACGGTCACGTTGGCATTCAAATTGACCACGCAGATGAGCTTGAATCCAAGCTTGCAGAAGCGATGGCGATTAACGACAAATGTGTATTCATTAATGTCATGGTTGACCGTACCGAGCATGTTTATCCAATGCTTATTGCAGGTCAGTCGATGAAAGATATGTGGTTAGGTAAAGGGGAGCGCACGTCATGAGACATATTATCTCTGTACTCGTAGAAAATGAAGCTGGTGCGCTTTCTCGTTTGGTAGGTTTATTCTCACAACGTGGATACAACATTGAAACCCTGAATGTTGCACCAACTGAAGACCCAACCTTGTCACGTTTGACTCTGACCACGTATGGTGATGATCACAAAATCGAGCAAATCACCAAGCAGCTGAATAAATTGGTTGAAGTGGTCAAAGTGGTGGACTTATCTGAAGGGGCACACATTGAACGTGAGTTGATGTTGATTAAAGTCAAATCACTCGGTTCGGCGCGCGCTGAAATCAAGCGTACTGCGGATATTTTCCGTGCACAGATTGTTGATGTGACACCAACAACTTACACCATCCAAATTGCGGGTACGACTGAAAAAATCGACGGCTTTATTGATGCCTTGGCAGAAAACACAATTTTAGAAGTTGTGCGTTCAGGCGTGTCAGGTATTGCTCGTGGCGAAAAAGTTTTAACCATCTAATTTAAATTTTAACGACTCACTTATTCACACATCATTTTGAGTCAACCGCATAGATAGGGTGCTCGGTAAAAGGTGAATAAGTGAAGCATAAAGATAGCATTCTAGCGGAGACAACAATGCAAATTTTTTACGATAAAGACTGTGACTTATCTATCATCCAAGGCAAAAAAGTAGCGATCATTGGCTATGGCTCACAAGGTCACGCGCACGCGCTTAACTTGAAAGATTCTGGCGTAGACGTAACTGTAGGTTTACGTGCAGGTTCAGCATCTTGGAAAAAAGCTGAAAATGCCGGTCTTAAAGTTGCTGAAGTTCCAGCGGCTGTTGCTCAAGCTGACTTGGTTATGATCTTGACTCCAGATGAGTTCCAATCTCAACTTTATCGTGACGTGATTGAACCAAACATCAAAGAAGGTGCAACTTTAGCATTTGCTCACGGTTTCTCTGTTCTTTATAACCAAGTTGTTCCACGTAAAGACTTAGACGTAATCATGGTTGCACCAAAAGCACCTGGTCACACTGTACGTTCAGAATACCAACGTGGTTCAGGTGTTCCTGACTTAATCGCAATCCACCAAGATGCTTCTGGTAATGCGCGTAACGTAGCGCTTTCTTATGCTTCTGGCGTAGGTGGTGGTCGTACAGGTATCATCCAAACTTCATTTAAAGAAGAAACTGAAACTGACTTATTCGGTGAGCAAGCAGTTCTTTGTGGTGGTGCAGTTGAATTGGTTAAAATGGGCTTCGAAACTTTGGTTGAAGCGGGTTATGCACCAGAAATGGCTTACTTCGAATGCTTACACGAACTTAAGTTAATTGTTGACTTAATGTTCGAAGGTGGTATTGCGGACATGAACTACTCAGTGTCTAACAACGCTGAATATGGTGAATACGTAACTGGCGTTGAAGTTATCAACGAACAGTCTCGTGAAGCGATGCGTAATGCACTTAAACGTATTCAATCTGGTGAATATGCGAAAATGTTCATTAACGAAGGTGCGTTGAACTACCCATCAATGACTGCTCGTCGTCGTCAAAATGCAGCACACGGTATTGAAGTAACAGGTGCTAAATTACGTGCGATGATGCCTTGGATTCAAGCAAACAAGATTGTTGATAAAGAGAAAAACTAAGATTTAGTTTAATCTTTAAAAACCCTTGTTTTTACAAGGGTTTTTTATTGTGGGTAGTTGTTGTTTACCTCGTAGTTTGTTTAAAGCAGAGCTTTTATCTCAAATTTAAATAGAAAAAACATAAAAAATAAAAAGCCAATGTTCTGTCATCGACTGATCGATAGATAATATAACCCGTATTTTGGCAGGTTTTTTTATCTGAATGCTTAACTGAATTAAATTCATTCTAATAATTTAAACCAGAAGAACTATACAAGCCCATGAATAATGAAAATTACAAGGGATAAGTGAACAGATTGCATCTTTAAGGTGATGTTTAGTTTTTTATCTGATATTGGTAAAAATATCGAACATAGTATGTGTAAATTCACTATTAAAAACTAATAATTTGATTTGTAAGATTAATTAAATAATTGGTGATTTTGCTTTGTTATCATAAATATTGGAATTTGTGTAATTTATCTTTTTATTGGTATATTTTGTATCTTAATTATTGTTTATTATAAAAAATGTGATTTGTATCAATAAAAAGTAGATTATTTTGTTATTGTTTATAGTTATTGTGTAACAATGGGTAAATTGAAACAAATTATATACTTATTAGATAACAGTATTTTAAAATAATTTGTAACATTATATTAATTTTTTATTGGTTTTACTGATATCCCTATTTTTTTGCAATCAAATAAAAAACATGCTGATTAATTTTATTTTTATAAAAATTTTAATATTTATTTATTCATGTGAATTATCACTAAATAATGGTTCATTGTAAATATTGAATAAGATAACTATGCACTTACGATAAAACGGATTATAAGAAAATAATTCTATGTAAGGTGCTGTTTTTTAATAAATGTAAAACAACTTCTAAAAAATAGAAATGGAGATAGGGCCATGAAACTACAAGTGCAAACTGCTTTGGCAGCATTGGTTTTGGGTATGTGTTCAACGATGGTTTTAGCTGATCCAGATGTCAGTACGCAATCATTTGGTGGAGGAGGTGATCATAAGACTGGTAAACATGGTTGTGGAACTAAATGTGATGGTAAAATTGATATAGAATTATTTGTTGAAAAACACTGTGACTTAGACATCGATAAATCAAAAATCGTAATGCAAAAAAATCTTGTAGGTGGTAAATGGAGTGGACAATCTGGTTTCGATGTCCGTGCAAATGCACCATACAGCCTCAACATCACTAAACCATCTACTTTAGATAATGAAATAGATGCTTCACAAAAAATTCCAGTGAATGTTGATACTAAACTTGGTTTATTCAATTACACTGGAGCAGTA
The DNA here is from genome assembly GCF_054112845.1 of Acinetobacter sp. NigerLNRRAM0016. Lineage (NCBI taxonomy): Bacteria > Pseudomonadati > Pseudomonadota > Gammaproteobacteria > Moraxellales > Moraxellaceae > Acinetobacter > Acinetobacter sp. NigerLNRRAM0016. The sequence goes on along the minus strand of NZ_JBSYVT010000012.1, from coordinate 97,185 downwards.
CTTCCTTATACCTCATCAACTAGAACATTTACAGTAAAAGCTGAAACTGTAAGTGCAGTGTCTGACATGGCACATTGGGGTACCTATAAAGGGACTTATAAAGTAGCTGTTGCATTCTAAATAAAAATAGGGAATAGTGGTGTATGTGCATAACATGCACCACTATAATAATTTTAAAAGGTAATAAATATGAGAAAAATAATTTTATTCTTAATTTTAAGTAGCTTAAGTAATTTTTTATTTGCGGGCATTAAGTTTACACCAGTACAACTTTATTTAGGTGATAAAAATAAGCAACAGAGAAGTACCACAGTAATTGTGGAAAGTTCTGATTTTGATCGTTCTAAAATTTTTGAATTATCTGCGGTAAAATGGAGTCAAAATGAAAAAGGAGAGGATGTCCTTGAAGAAGAAAAAAACATTTTATTCAATCCTAAGATTTTTGAATTAAAGCCAGAAAGTAAACAAATTGTTCGTGTTGGCTTTAGTCAACCATTTACAGCTACTGAACTAGACCGTGAAAAAACCTGGCGTGTTATTTTTAATGAAGTTACTCCTGTCGCAGATGATGAGGCGATAAATTTTCAGTTTAACTTTTCATTACCTTTATTTGTAGGTAAACAAGATAAAACTAATCTGGATGTAAAACTTAAAACGATAAATAATAATATGATGGTCGATATTCAAAATATTGCAAAATCACATGTACAAATTACAGATATTCGATTGGTAGATAGTCAGAATAAGGAATTATTACAGAAAAGTTTTAATCGATATTTGCTTGTTGGACAAAAATATACATTTGATTTAGGTGAATTATCAAATAAACCAAATGATAAAATAAAAGTGAAAATTAAAACTGATAAAGATGGAGATTTATTAGAATATTAAATCTCTGAGGGTGATTCTATGAAATGTTTTAGAGTTGTTCTTGTTTTTTTTAGTGCAGTTGGGATTGCGCAAGCAAATGTTGATTCATTAGCAGAAACGGATGCAGGGGCACTAATTGTAAATGTTTGGTTAAATGGTGTAGATAGAAATATTGAAACAGTACTATTAGTCACTAAGGATGGTGAATATATAGAATGTAAAACATTAAATGAATTAGGTGTTGATCCTTCCAAATTTGTAAAGAACCATGATCAAGATGGTTTCTGTTTAATGCGTGGTTCCGATATAAAATTTCAAAAAGATGATGCACTTCAGGCAATTAAAATTGACTTACCTGCATCTTATTTTAAAGATAATAATTATGAGAGCGTAGTTGTTACCCCAGCAAGAGCAAATTTTGGGGGGTTTATTAATTATGATTTCTTTTATTCTAAAGATGATTTTTCAAATGACTTTAATGCCTATTCAGAAATTGGTATTTTTAAAGACTACTGGTTATTGAATAATGCAATTTTGTATAAAGACTCTCCAGATGAGGGGCAAAAGCAGTTTTTACGTGTCAGTTCATTGTTTGAACTAGAGTTTCCTGAAAAATATTTAAAATTAAGAATTGGTGATAATACGAGTGTTTATAACTCATTAACAAACTCATTCCGATATGGAGGGATCAGTTTTGGTACAAACTATACAGATCGTCCAGATTTTGTATATTGGAACATGCCAACTTTACAAGGAAGTGCTGCATTACCCTCAACAGTAGATTTATATATTAATGGTGTGAACTTATATAAGCAGTCAGTGACACCTGGTAATTATTCTTTGCAAACAGGAGCAACGATTGACCAAGCAGGTGAAGCGAGAGTTGTTGTGCAAGATATTTTGGGAAATCAAACGGTACAGAGTTTTCCTATCTATATTAGTAGTCAATTATTGCGTGTAGGTTTGAATGAATATGATGTTTCTTTAGGTAAGCTAAGATATAACTACGATGAAGATGATAGTGATTATCGTGATTTCTTTTCAAAAGTGTTTTTCCGCCGTGGAGTTGCTGCAAGCACAACCTTAGGATTTGATGCAACCTACTCAAAAGATGTAAGCAATATAAGTTTTATGTGGACTCAGGGTGTTAGTAAGTTTGCTTTACTTGATACTGCATATGCAGTGAGTGATTATAATGGAGACATTGGACATGCTGCTTCAGCTTCTGTAAGTAGAAATTTTGGAACTTGGTCTTTTGGTTTAAACACTCGTTATTACACTGAAAAGTTTCAACAGTTGGGTTTTGACGAGTATGATTTTAATACAAAGATATCTAATCTGGCCTATATAAATTTCTCTAATCTTGGATTTGTTGATGGTTTTAATTTAAGTTATGTTGACAATAAAAATTATAAAGTTGATGGCTTTGAGTCTGTTGACAGTAAAATTATAAACATAGGAGTTCAAAAATTATTGACTAAAAATTTATACACAAGTCTGAATTATTTTAAAAACTTTGAAGATGGTGATGATAGTTTTAACATAGTTCTTAGTTATAATTGGGATACTCGAGGGAATATTGATTTAGAGCATAGTACAGATAATGGTGAGACGGTATTAAGTTATTCTAAAAATAGCTTGTTGCAAAATGGTCTTGATTACTCAGTTGCTGTTTCAAATATTGATAGTGAATTTAATTATCATGGTTATGGTTTGTATAAAACTAATATTGGTGATTTTAGAGCATCTTATGATGAATATACAAATAATAAAGTAACTCAAGCTCAATATCGTGGAGCAACAGTTCTTTTAGGTAATAAGCTGTCAGCAACAAAATATGTGGATAATGCTTTTGCCTTGGTTAATATTGATGGTATGAAAGATGTAGATGTATTAAGGTCATTGTCAGTTGTTGGTAAAACCAATGACAAAGGATATCTTTTTGTACATGATATTATTCCTTATATTAATTATGACATTTCTTATGATCAAAATCAGTTACCTTTGGATTATACTTTTGAACAGCCAGTACAGAAATTAAGTGCATTAAATCAAAGGGGGTATATTCTAGATTTCAAAGTTGCAAAAACTAAGAAATTTGTAGTTAATTTAAAAGATTCAAATAATAAGAATTTTCCTGTTGGGACAGTTGTAAAACTTAATGGTAATGAGGATGAAAGTTACTTTATTGATAGTAATGGTTTAGTTTATTTGTATCTTTCAAAACCAGTAAAATATGATTTAAAACTCGTAATGCAGGAGGGAAAAACTTGTAATACATCTTTCAGTATTTCGCAGACTCAAATTGATAATAGCAATGATGCACAAGTCATCAATTTAGTTTGTAAGTAATAGGAGGTTGGTATGAAACCAATTTTTTTAGCTTGCTTAATTTCTATGAGTTGTAGTGCGGTTTATGCGGCAGGATGTTCGGTTAGTGGTTTTTCTGCCCCTGAAATGAAATTAGCAAACTACTATCATAGTCAGACTGCTACATCTTTTAACGTTTCTTGTGATCGCAGTTATTCGATTTCATTCCGAAGTCAGAACTTATTAAATGCGAGTGGGTCAAGTTATGTATCGAATGGACCCTATAAAGTCAAAACCCAAATGAATATTCGAGGTGCGAGTGAAAATCTATGGGGGGTTCAAATGAGACAAAAAGCAGGAACTAATCAGAAGTATATAATTTCAGCTCAACTCGAAGAGAATCCTTTATATAGCGTTCCTGCAGGAGTTTATCGTGACCGAATCTATGTTAATGTGGATTTTTAATTTCGTTGTAAAGCCTTTAGGTTTTGTAAATGATCAACAAAAGGGAGGTAAATGTTATCTCCCTTTTGTATTTCATGGGAATGTCAAACAATAATCATCAAACTGTAAACAAAGACATCTAAGCTAGAAGAAAATCAAGCAATAGGTGTTATATGTCTTACATATCCACTGTGGGCCTGCTAAAACAACAAGATTTTCCAGACAGCTTTAAGTTTTATTTCAAATTACAAAAAAACAAAAACAGCGTAGAAGAAATAAGTGTTTTAAAAGATCTGGTTCGCCCACGGTTAAAAATTGCAATCGTCACAGAAACATGGCCACCTGAAGTGAATGGAGTGGCTTTATCCCTGATGCAGCTTTGTAAAGGGTTGCAAAAGCAAGGGCATAAAATCTTACTGATTCGCCCCAGCCAGACTCAATCATGTGCGGACTTTATGCCGAACAAAGAATGTTTGGTTACAGCCCAAAGTATTCCTAAATATCCAAGCTTGCAATTTGGTTGGCCACAGTTTTTGAAGGTTGCTAATGCTCTGGATGAGTTCATGCCCAATGTGGTACATGTCGTGACAGAAGGACCATTAGGGCTTACAGCCTTGCATGCTGCCAAAAGTCGAGATATTCCTGTATCGAGTGGTTTTCACTCGCCTTTTCAGGATTTTAGTCGCTTCTTTGATTTGGCATTTTTAATAAAACCGATACAGCATTATTTACGTTGGTTTCATAACAATACCCAACTGACTTGTGTTCCGAGCAAAGATACCGAAAAGGCATTAAAGCAATTTGGTATCAAGTGTCCGTTGGTTGTAGTCGGACGAGGGGTGGATACTCAGCAATTTTCTCCTCTTTACCGCTCTGAAGCATATCGGTGCACTTGGGGTGCAGATAGTAATACAACTGTTATGCTTTACGTGGGACGGTTATCCCCCGAAAAAGAAATTGATGTGCTGATTCGTAACTTCATATGTATGCAACAACAAGATGAAAAACAGTACAAATTGGTGATCACGGGCGATGGACCTGACCGCCAGCGACTGGAAGCATTGGGGTTGGCACATGGTGTGATTTTTACGGGCAGCTTAACTGGTAAGAATCTTGCAAGTGTATATGCAAGTGCTGATGTGTTTGTATTCGCTAGCCAAGTCGAAACCTTTGGTAACGTTGTTTTGGAAGCGATGGCTAGTGGTTTACCTGTGGTGGCTTATAATTATGCATGTGCACATGCTCACATCGAGCATGGCAATACAGGATGGTTAAGCACGCTGGGTGATTTAAATAATTTCTCATCACAAATGCAGCACTTACCCCGTCCAAACATACTCAACAGCATGGGACAGCGTGCTCGAATTAAAGTGATGGAAATGGGCTGGCACCTACCTGTCATGCAATTGGAGCAGGCTTTATATCAAGTGGCAAAGGAAACCCGAATGATCGCATAAGCAAAACAAAAGCTTGAGGAGAGAAATTATGAATTTTAAGAATGCAAAAATAAAAATGCTCGATCTCGACTTAAAAGGCTGTTTATATCTGAACCATTTTTCCCATTCAGAGCGAGTGGCACATTTTTTTAAATTGATTAGCCGGTTAGGTGATGGTGTTTTCTGGTACATCATGTTGATGAGCCTGTGGATTTTGCAGGGTTTATCTTATAGTGTGCAAATGTTGTATTTGATTGTCGGTTCTTTGCTGGGCACAGCCATTTATAAAATTCTAAAAACTAAAACGGTGCGTCCACGGCCTTATCAAGTTCATCAAGTGATTCGTTTGTGTGAACGCCCTTTAGATCATTTTAGCTTTCCATCAGGACATACCTTACATGCAGTGATGGGCAGTGTGGTGATTGGTTCGGTTCAGCCAATTTTATTGGTACTGATGTTGCCGTTCACTGTGTTGGTGGCATTGTCGCGTATGGTATTGGGGTTGCATTATCCAAGTGATGTCGCAGTTGGTGCCATTATTGGAGCAAGTGTGGCAGCAGTGGTTATTGCTTGTGCACCGATGTTTAGTTTGGTCTTGTAGTTTGAAAGATACTGAGCCGTTTTTCAGACCAGTTAAAATTTGTTAAAGTAGCGCAGTCATAGCATAGATTAGGAACAGTCATGGGTTTACGTTGGACCGATACCATGGATATCGCGATTGAATTATATGAAGCACATCCAGATGTGGACCCGCAATGGATTCGTTTTACCGACTTACATGCGTGGGTATGTGCTTTGCCTGATTTTGCTGATGATCCGAATAAATCTACAGAAGGTTTGCTTGAAGCGATTCAAATGGCTTGGATTGACGAAGCCAGCTAATCCACGCTTTTCCAGCAGCACATCGAAAAAATCCAGTTTTTTTACATTTCATAAGCTGATAATTGCTCATTATTCGGTATAATGCGGCAAAATTTTCACGTCTAATTTGACTTAAGGAGCCGATCATGGCTATTGAACGTACTTTATCTATCGTTAAACCAGATGCAGTAGCTAAAAACCACATTGGTGACATCTTTGCTCGTTTCGAAAAAGCTGGTCTTAAAATCGTTGCGACTAAAATGAAACACCTTTCTCAAGCTGAAGCTGAAGGTTTCTACGCAGAACACAAAGAACGTGGTTTCTTTGCTGACTTAGTTGCGTTCATGACTTCTGGTCCAGTTGTTGTATCTGTTCTTGAAGGTGAAAATGCAGTTCTTGCTCACCGTGAAATCTTAGGTGCTACAAACCCTAAAGAAGCTGCTCCTGGTACAATCCGTGCTGATTTCGCTGTAAGCATCGACGAAAATGCTGCTCATGGTTCTGACTCAGTTGCATCTGCTGATCGCGAAGTAAACTACTTCTTCGCTCAAACTGAAGTTTGCCCACGCACTCGTTAATCGAGACACTTCAAACCAGATAAGTGTTATACTGCTTATCTGGTTTTTTTTATTCTCTTGAATTTTATTTGCTTGGATATTGAGCAATCTTCTTCTATCTTCGACATGGTTTAGGTAATTACACATGAGTACTGAAGTGGTCGTTTCATCTGCAACTTCTGATGAATCGCAACAATCTTTGTCCACTCCAACACCGCAATCTGCTGTGGAAAAAGTGAATTTACTGGGCATGTCACGTGCTGAACTGGAACAGTTCTTTGAAGCCATGGGCGAAAAGAAATTCCGTGCAGGACAGGTGATGAAGTGGATCCATCAATACTTCGTGACCGATTTTGCTGAAATGACCAACATTTCGGGCAAGTTACGTGAAAAATTAGAGCGCGTTTGTGAAATTAAAGCGCCAGAAGTGGTACACCGTAATTATTCTAAAGATGGAACCCGTAAGTGGGTATTCCGTGTAGGTGATGGTGCTGGTTCATTGGTCGAAACCGTACTTATTCCTGCTGAAGATAAAACAGGTGCGCGTAAAACTTTGTGTATTTCTTCACAAGTCGGCTGTGCATTGGATTGCTCATTCTGTTCTACAGGTAAACAGGGTTTCCAGCGTGATTTAACGCCTGCAGAAATTATTGGTCAATTGTGGATGGCAAACTACTCCTATATGGAAGAGGTGCCAGTTGCAGAACGCGAGCGCACAGTGACTAACGTTGTCATGATGGGTATGGGCGAACCATTACTGAATTACGACGCGGTATTAAGTTCGATGCAGCTAATGCTCGACGATTTTGCTTATGGTATGTCGAAACGTCGTGTGACACTATCAACTTCGGGTGTCGTGCCGAAAATTGACCAATTGGCACAAGACATTGATGTGGCATTGGCTATTTCATTACATGCACCAAATGATGAATTACGTAATGAATTGGTACCAATTAATAAAAAATATCCGTTGGATCAATTGATTGCAGCATGTCAGCGCTATTTGGCGAAAGATGGTAATGAAAGTGCACGCCGTCATGTCACCATTGAATATGTGATGCTGGATGGGGTGAATGATCAACCTGAACATGCACAACAGCTATTGAAATTGTTAAAGAATTTACCAAGTAAAATTAATTTAATTCCCTTTAATCCATTTCCACACGCACCATACGGGCGCTCAAGTCGTAACCGTATTATTTCTTTCCAAAAAACTTTGTCTGACGCTGGATTTGTGTGTACGATTCGTCAGACACGTGGTGATGATATTGATGCTGCATGTGGACAGTTGGTTGGTCAGGTGGCCGATCGTACACGTCGTGCAGAGCAGTGGAAGAAAAAAGTGGCTGAGCGGAATGAGATTTTGCGCTCAAAAGGATAATAAAGGGGCTGTCAATTGCGTAAACCCACCTACAAATTTGCAAGTATTACAATGTTTTGTCTTTCAATGTCGTTGGTGGGGTGTATTACGACAACCACCTCATCGGCACCAGGCTTTAAAAAAGACCCTGAGAAAGCAGTAGAAGTTCGTACACAATTGGCAGCAGAATATATCCGTAAGGGTGACTTGGACGCAGCAAAGCGTGCACTGGATCAGGCATTGGAGATGGAACCACGAGATTCTACCGCCAATATGATGATGGGTGTGCTGTTGCAGCAAGAAGGCAGTCCAGCCAATATGGAAAAAGCGGAGACACATTTTAAACGTGCTATTTCCGCAGATCCGAAAAATGCGCAAGCTCGTAACAACTATGGTACGTATTTATACGTCGTAGAACGTTATAATGAAGCAATTGAACAATTGACAATCGCGGGTTCGACCCTAGGTTATGATCAGCGATTTAAAGCATTGGAAAATTTAGGGCGTATTTACTTAAAGTTGGGTGATACAGCAAATGCTGAAAAATCATTCAAGCAAGCTTTACAAGTAAATCCGAATTCTTATGTTTCAATGTTAGAGTTGTCTGAAATATTTTATTTAAGACAACAAATTCCTGCTGCAACACAGTTATATGAACAATTTGTTCGTCTGGTTGGGCAGAAAAATCAGAGTGCACGTGCATTGTGGATTGGTATCCGTATTGCGCGAGCCAATGGCGATAAGATGGGCATGCAAGTGTTGGTGAACCAACTGCGTGCATTGTTCCCAGATAGCCAAGAATACACACGTTATTTGCAATTACAGTACAGTACTGAGGCCGTATGGAAGTAAATCCTAATTCACCGCAATCGAATGGTTCAAGCGTAGTACCTAATGCATTAGGAAATGTCCAGCGTCCTGGAGAATACTTACGCCAAAAACGTATTGCCCAAAAGCGTGAATTAAGTGAAGTTGCTGCAGATTTAAAAATTCCTGTAAAAACTTTGACTGCATTAGAGCAAGATGAATATAAATCTTTGCCAGAAGCAACCTTTATTAAAGGTTACTATCGTACTTATGCAAAGTATTTGAATGTTGATGCAACCTCACTCATCCAGCGTTTCGATGAAATCTATGCCAATGATACGGGCATGGTGCCTAACCATGCTTTGGACAACTCTCCAATCAAGATTATGGGCAAACTGCCAGGTTCAAAAAGTGAGCGTAACCGTAAGTGGTTAAAGCGTTCAGTGATTGCAATTGTGGTGCTATTAATTTTGGCTGCAATCGTCGGGACCATTCAAAACTGGACGTCGTCGAGCAGTTCTTCTGAAGGTAGTGCTGCAGATGCAAGCAAATCTGAAGTTGAAGTCTTGTCTGTTGGTGGTGCAACTGCAGTTTCTGGTGATCAACTGGTCTTGAATTTTAACCGCCCGACCTCAGTTCATATTGTGGATTCGACAGGTAAAGTTTTGGCGACAGGTCGTCAAGCCAGCACCTTGACGTTAAATGGTGAATCACCATTCCAGATTCGTTTGGATGATGCATCCGCAGTGTCATTAAGCTTGAACAATGAGCAGATTTCATTGTCACCATATACGGTAAATGGGAAAGCAGAATTCCGTTTATCTCGTTAATGGTGCCAGAGTAAATAATCATGATAGTAAACCCGATTAAACGTCGTCCGACCCGCAAAATTCGTGTGGGTTCTGTGTATGTTGGTGGCGATGCCCCAATCAGCATTCAGAGTATGACCAATACCGAAACCTGTGATGTCGATGCGACTGTTGCGCAAATTCAGCGTTGTGCAGATGCAGGTGCTGACATCATGCGTGTTTCTGTACCGTCCATGGAAGCTGCGGAAGCCTTTGGTGAAATCCGTAAGCGCGTACAAGTGCCTTTGGTTGCGGACATTCACTTCGATTATAAGATCGCATTAAAAGTGGCGGACATGGGCGCGGATTGTTTACGGATCAATCCAGGCAATATTGGTTCAGAAGCGAAAATTCGTGAAGTGGTGGCGGCTGCACGTCATCATGATATTTCCATGCGGATTGGTGTAAACGCGGGTTCATTAGAGAAAGATATTCAAAAGAAATATGGTGAGCCGACAGGTCAGGCCTTGCTTGAATCGGCAATGCGCCATATTGATATTTTAGACCGTTTGAATTTTCATGAATTCAAAGTTTCGGTCAAAGCATCGAATGTGTTTTTGACCATGGATGCGTATCGTTTGCTGTCTCAGCAAATTGATAATCCTCTACATTTAGGGGTAACTGAAGCGGGAATTTACCGTACGGGTTCGGTTAAATCTGCGATTGCTTTGGGTGGTCTGTTGATGGAAGGCATTGGTGATACCATGCGTATTTCCTTGGCGGCAGAACCTGAAGAAGAAGTCAAAATCGGTTTTGATATTTTAAAATCATTAGGCTTACGCTCTAATGGCATTAACTTTATTGCTTGTCCGAGTTGTTCGCGTCAAGAATTTAATGTCATTAAAGTCATGCAAGACCTCGAGGAGCGTTTGGAAGACATTCGTACCCCAATGGATGTATCCGTTATTGGGTGTAAAGTGAATGGTCCAGGTGAAGCCAAAGAGGCGGATATTGGCGTGGTGGGGGCAAGTCCACGTTCACTTGTGTATCGTAATGGTGAGAAAAGCCATTTAATTGATACCAAACAGTTAGTTGATGAAATCGAAACAATGGTTCGTCAACGTGTTCAAGAGCTTGAAGAAGCTAAATCTAAAGAGATCATTCGTAGTTCATCATGAGTTCAATCGTCGCAATCAAAGGTTTTAATGACATCCTTCCAACGCAAACACCTGCTTGGAGACGTCTAGAGCAACATTTAGCATCGTTAATGGATGCCTATGGCTATCAACAAATCCGTTTGCCGATGGTTGAACAAACGGGTTTGTTTAAACGCGCTATTGGTGATGCTACTGATATTGTTGAAAAAGAAATGTACACCTTTTTTGACAAGGGTAATCCACCAGAGTCGTTGACCCTACGTCCAGAAGGGACAGCGGGCTGTGTGCGTGCCATGTTGGAGCACAACTTGCTTCGCGGTGCGACACCACGTGTATGGTACATTGGACCGATGTTCCGTTATGAAAAGCCGCAAAAAGGACGTTATCGCCAATTCCACCAGTTTGGTGTGGAAACTTTTGGTGTAGCGACGCCAGATATTGATGCTGAATTGATTCTCATGACTGCGCGTCTATGGAAGCGAATGGGTGTAGCCGACAAAGTTCGTTTAGAACTGAATACTTTGGGTGAAACCGATGAGCGTGCAGAATACCGTGCGGCATTGGTTGAATTTTTAACTGCGCATAAAGATGAATTGGATGAAGATTCACAGCGCCGTTTAACCACCAATCCACTGCGTATTCTAGATTCTAAAGATGCACGTACTCAGCAAATTCTAGAAAATGCACCGAAACTGCATGACTTCATGAAAGAAGACACCATGCAGCATTTTGCACAGTTACAGCAATATTTGAGCGATGCTGGCGTTGAATTTGTGATTAATCAGAAACTGGTTCGTGGTTTGGATTATTACAACAAAACCGTATTTGAATGGACCACGACCCATTTGGGTTCACAAGGCACGGTATGTGCTGGCGGTCGTTATGACGGTCTGGTGGGACAGTTGAAAGGTAAAGCAGATCAATCTGTGCCAGCCGTTGGTTTTGCCATGGGAATGGAGCGTTTATTGCTGCTTCTAGAACAAGTGGAAGAAGCATCGCCAGTGCGTGATTGCGAAATTTTCTTGGTGGCAGATCCTGCATCTCAAGGTAAAGCGTTGGTCTTGGCGGAAAACTTCCGTAACCAGTTAGAAGCTGCACAAAGCCCATTACGCTTAAAAGTAGGCTCTCAAGGTTCCATGAAAAGCCAAATGAAAAAGGCGGATCAATCAGGTGCAATCTATGCCTTGATCTTGGGTGAGCGTGAGTGGGAAGCACAGCAGCTTGCTGTTAAAGCATTGGCTACTGCAGAGCAGTCTGAAGTCGCAATTGCCGATGTGGTACCATTCTTCATCGAAAAATTTTCTTCAAAATAAGAGTCAAATAACATTCAGGAAAAGGGTAGTCTGATGAGCGCATCATTGAGTGAAGAAGAACAACTTGAGAGTTTAAAATCGTTCACGAAAAAATATGGTTCAGCCATGATTAGTGGGATTTTAATTGCGTTGATTGCCTTTTTCGGTTGGGAATATTGGCAAAAGAAAAACCTTGCAGAATCACAAATGCAAACGGCAAAAGTCCAGCAATTGATGGATGATGTGCGCAGCGTGCAAGGTAATCCAAATGCCATAACTGATTTGACTGAAGCTGCGGATAAAATTGTTAAAGATAATCCAGATTCAGCACAGGCGATTCAGACCCAATTTGTCATGGCGAAATTGGCATATGACAATGGCGATTATGCAGCTGCTGAAAAGGCCTTGAAAAAGGTAGAAAACTCTAAAGTCAAAGACGAAGGCTTAACGCAAGTTGTTAAGCTGCGTTTGGCTTATGCACAGTTGGCACAGAATAAATTTGACGATGCACTTAAAACTTTAGCACTTGTGACCGATCCGGCTTTTAAAGCAACGGCAGATGAAGTCCGTGGTGATGTCTATGTGGCGAAGAATGATGTAGAAAATGCGAAGAAAGCTTATCAAAGTGCATGGGATGCATTGGTTGAGCGTAAACAAGAGCGTCAAATTTTACAAATTAAACTCGAAAGTGTTGGCGTTTTAGTGGATGATCCTGAAATCGAACGCCCAATTTTAGAAACACAAGTGGATGAGTCTTAATGGATAGAAAATATAAAATACCGTTTGCACTAACAATTTTGACGCTTGCTTTAGTAGGTTGCTCAAGTAACAAAATTAAAGTTGAAGATGCAAAACCAAGTCCATTACCAAAACTCGAACAATCGAAAAGTCTGGCAACGGTCTTTTCACAAAGTGTTTCATCGACTTCAGAAGCCGATCCACTGCGTTTACAACTTGATATCGATAATGGCGTGATTTTTATTGCCGATCCTAAAGGTGAAGTGACCGCTTACCGTGGCAAAGACAAGGTTTGGAGTAAAAAAGTCTCTAAACAAGGTCTTAGCTCAGGTGTAGAAGCCAAAGATGGCATGGTGATTGTTGGTAACCACAAAGGTCAATTGTTTGCACTGGATGAAGCGACAGGTGAACAAAAGTGGACGGCACAATTAACAGGTGCAATTTTAGCACCTTCATTGGTGCAGTCTGGTCGTGTGGTGACTGTGAGTAATGATGGCACGGTCTATGCGCATGATTTGGAGTCTGGACAGCAAGTCTGGAGTTATGACTTGCCGAATGTACAATTTAGTTTGCGTGGCACATCAACCCCAGTTGCTCTAGATAGCCGTACGGTATTGGTGTCTTCAGCCAATGCTTATGTGTATGCTCTAGATGTTTTAAGCGGCGTGCCTCGCATGCAGCGCCGTGTTGCAGTGAGTGATGGTCGTTCGGATATCCAACGCTTAAATGATGTGGATGGTGATCCAGTGGTGGCGGGTCAGCTTTTAGTGACCACCAGCTTCCAAGGACAAGTGACTGCAACAGATTTGGCTTCACAACAAGTGATTTGGAGTGAAGATGCCAGCAGTACCAAGCGTCCTGAAGTTGCAGACAATAAAGTTTTTGTCGCACAAGCAGATGGCAAACTCACGGCTTATGATTTGGCGACAGGTCAGCAGCTTTGGCAAAATGAACAACTTTTAAACCGTGAATTGAGTAACCCTGTACTCTTTGGTCAAGACTTAGTAGTTGGTGATTTGGACGGTGTTTTACACCTGATTGATCCGAATTCAGGTCAGTTGATTGGACGTGCTAAAACCAGTGGTGCGGTGCGCACATTACGTGTGATTGAAGGTCAACTCACTGTGGCGACACGTAAGGGCACATTTAGCGTTTGGCAGAACCGTTAATTTTTGTCTGCCTTATGTTAAACTAAGCCAAATCCGTATTTTTTTAAACACGGGGTATTTGAGAAATTTCAATGCCCCGTGTTTTATTTAGTATTTTTTAAATTCTTCCATTTTTCTGATGTTCAGACCAGTCCTACTGGCTGATCTTGAATAAAGGTTAAACTATGAAACCCGTAATTGCGCTCATTGGTCGTCCGAACGTCGGAAAATCAACCCTATTTAACCAGATTACCAAAAGCCGTGATGCTTTGGTGGCTGACTTCGCTGGTCTGACGCGTGACCGTAAATATGGCGATGCTGTTTATCAAAACAAGTCCTTCATTGTGGTCGATACGGGCGGTATCGGTGAAAATGAAGGTGGTATTGACTCCTACATGGCTGAACAGTCTAAAACTGCGATCCATGAAGCGGACATCATTATTTTTGTGGTGGATGCGCGTGCAGGCTTATTGGCTTCTGATGAACAGATTGCTCGTGAACTGCGTACCTTAGGTAAAAAAGTTTACCTTGTTGCCAACAAGGTCGATGGTGTACATGCAGAAGCGGCATTGGTTGAGTTCTATAAACTTGGTATGGGCGAACCATTACAGGTTGCTGCAAGTCATGGTCGTGGCGTACAGCAAATGCTGGAAGATGTGTTGGCAGAAGTACCTGAAGATGAAAATCCTGAAGAGCACGACAAAAATACAGGCTTGCGTTTAGCGATTATTGGTCGTCCGAACGTAGGTAAATCAACGCTGGTGAACCGTTTGTTGGGTGAAGAGCGTGTGGTGGCATTTGACCAACCTGGTACAACGCGTGACTCGATTTACATTCCATTTGAGCGTGATGGTCGCCAATACACCTTAATCGATACTGCGGGTGTGCGTCGTAAAGGTAAGGTCGATGAAATGATCGAGAAATTCTCGATTGTGAAAACCTTACAGGCGATGAAAGATGCGCATGTAGTTGTGATTGTGGTCGATGCACGTGAAGGCATTGTAGAGCAAGACTTGCATCTGATTGGCTATGCGTTGGAAGCAGGTCGTGCCATGGTGATTGCGATCAACAAATGGGACAACATGTCTGAGTATGATCGTAAACAATGTAAGTTGGATGTGGAACGTCGTTTTGACTTTATTCCTTGGGCGAAAATTCACTTGATTTCTGCCTTGCATGGTACAGGTGTGGGCGATATGTACCCATCCATCCACCGTGCTTATGAATCTTCACATTTGAAGGTTTCACCTGCAAAATTGACTCAGATTTTAAGTGATGCAACTGACGCGCACCAACCGCCAATGGTCGGCGGTCGCCGTATTAAAATGCGTTATGCGCATATGGGCGGACAAAATCCACCGACAATCGTGATTCACGGGAACAAGGTTGATAAAACCCCTGCAGATTATCGCCGTTACTTAGAAAACGTGTTCCGTAAGGTATATAAACTTGAAGGTACACCAGTCAAGATTGATTTTAAAACTTCGGAAAACCCGTTTGAAGGTCGTAAGTCGAAAGTAGATGAGCGTACGGCAGCACGTAAACGCCGTTATGTACAGAAGTTCAAAAAAGCAGAGAAGAAATTCAAGCGTTAAGCCTCGGCTTAATTCAATAAGAGCAAAAGCCCAAAGTGATCTTTGGGCTTTTCTTTTAGCGATTCGCTGCTGAATTCTTTTAGAATAGGCTCAGGATAAAGGAGGGTAGGTGTGGCAAAATCGATTCATATAGACGTCAGTCGTTTGGAGCAATTTATTCAGTTGCCTGAAGATTTGGAACGGAAAGCCAAAATACAACTGCAAAAGCAGGCCATCTATCAATTCCGCAATCAATTGCTGAGCCAACAATTACAACGAGAGATCCAGAATAGCGATTTCTCCAAGACCGAGTATGGCAAACCCTATTTAGCACACTTCCCGCAGGCTGCTTTTAATCATAGCCACAGTCGAAAGCATTATGCTTTGGCTTATAGTGATACGATTCCACAGGTGGGTGTGGATGTGGAAGATTTGGATCGAGCAGTGCGTTTCGAGGCACTGGCACAGCATGCCTTTCATCCTGAAGAACTCCGTTGTTGGGCTGAACTGGATTATTCCTTGGAGTATTGGTTTCGGGTGTGGACCACCAAAGAAGCCGTGTTAAAGGCGTCGGGCTTAGGTATTCGTCTTACCTTGAAAGAGTTCAATACACAGCTGCATCCGATCCATCATGGTGGCATGTGCCAGCATCCTGATATTGGCAGCTTTGCTTATCAGAACTATGTTTTAGGACAGATGATGCTGACCGTGGCATGGCAGGCAGAGGCGTCTTGTCGTGGCTTTCAGTGGCCGAAGATTCAAATCATTCAGCATTAAAAAAGCCCATCCGAAGATGGGCTTTTGCTTGAGTTTGTTGTTTAGGACTTAAGGAATTTCTTCCTCATCAAACTCAGGTTTGACTTGAACAATAAAGTCTTGACGGTTGAGACCACGCCAAAGTGCAAATGCAGTACCGATATAAATCGATGAATAGGTTCCCACAAAGACACCAATAAACATCGCCACAGAGAACCATTTCAAGCCATCACCACCGAGCACCATCATCGCTACAACCACAAGAAGTAGCGTCATAGAAGTGTGGATGGTACGACGTAAGGTTTCGGTCAGGGCAATATTCACAATTTCACGGGGTTCGGCACCTCGGATTTTGCGGAAGTTTTCACGGATACGGTCAGATACCACGATGTTATCGTTAAGCGAGAAGCCGATCAGCGCTAATATCGCTGCCAATACAGTCAGGTCAAATGGCCACTGCATCAAGGCAAAAATACCAATGGTCACCACCACGTCGTGGAATAATGACAATACTGCACCCATCGCGAGTTTGAACTCAAAGCGAATGGTGACATAGATCAGCATCAGGATCATTGCAAGTGCAACAGCCCCAGCAGAACGAATATACAGCTCATTACCAACCTGTCCACCCACGACATCTACCTTATGCACGGTCACTTCATTATTCGGCAACTGTGCGGCTTTAGTGATGGAATTATTCAGGTCTTCTACAGTGAGATCTTGAGGTGGCATACGCACCAACAAGTCTTTGTTACTGCCCAGTGTTTGAACTACGGCATCTTGGAAACCTGCTTTCTCGAGAGCCTGTACGACTGCCGTTTGATTAGCGGGTTGCGCATAGTTTAATTCGGCAGAGATACCGCCTGTGAAGTCCAAACCTAAGTTCAGACCACGAGTCACAATAAAGAAAATACTGGCAATGGTCAGGATGATCGAGAAAATTGCGGCAGGTTTCGCAATTTTCATAAAGTCGATTACGCGCTCATCATCTGGGCGACCATATTGTTTTGATTTAGGTTGAGTCATGTCAGTCATCATTGATCTCCTTAAATGCTCAACTTCTTCAAGTCACGCTTTTTGCCATAGATCAATTGCACGATCGCACGCGTTACTGTAATGGCAGTAAACATCGAGCAGACAATACCAATCATCAAGGTGACAGCAAAGCCTTTGATTGGACCTGTACCAATCGCAAACAAAATGAAAGCAACCAAGAAGGTGGTTAAGTTCGAGTCTAAAATGGTGTTATAGGCTCGGTCATAACCAGCAATAATTGCTTGCTTCGGTGAAGCCCCCCATTTCATTTCCTCTCGTATTCGCTCACAGATCAGGACGTTGGCATCGACCGCCATACCAATGGTGATGACGATACCGGCAATACCCGGCAGGGTGAGGGAAGAGCCAATCCAAGACATGACGGTTAAAATCATGGCCAAGTTGAACACCAAGGCAAAGTTGGCGATTAAACCAAACAGACGGAAGAACACCACCATCCAGATGGCCACCAGCAAGAAACCGATTTGGGTAGATAACACACCCTTGTCGATGTTTTCTTGACCGAGGCTAGGACCAACCACACGTTCTTCTACGAAGTACATTGGCGCAGCCAAAGCACCCGCACGTAACATCAATGCCAACTCCGCCGCTTCTTGTGGTGAATCTAGACCTGTAATACGGAATTGCGAGCCCAGTACCGCTTGAATGGTTGCAGCATTGATCACTACAGATTCTGCATACGGTGTACGCACTTCAGTTTGTGCACCGGTTTTCGGATCGGTCACATAGCTAATCTTCTGTTTATTTTCAATAAACAAAACCGCCATACGTTTGCCAACCGCATTACGCGTCGCATCTGCCATGAGCTTACCACCCGCGCTGTCGAGGGTAATATTGACCTCAGCACCGCCGGTATCTTGGCTAAAGCCAGAAGAGGCATTTTGAACACGTTCACCCGTCAGAATACGGTTACGGTTCAGTAATAACTCACGACCACTGTCGAGTGATTGGTAAGCAAAAACTTCAGTGCCTGGAGGCAGCGGTTGACCATTAGATTTACCCGTATATGGGTCGATATATTGGTCGTTTTGATCAGATACGAGACGGAATTCAAGATTCGCAGTACGGCCTAAAACACGTTTTGCTTCAGCGGTATCTTGTACGCCTGGCAATTCCACCACAATACGGTTATTGCCTTGCGTCTGTACCAATGCTTCGGCAACACCCAACTCATTAATACGGTTACGTAATGTGGTTAAGTTTTGATTGACGGCATAAGATTGAATTTCTTGCTTACGGGTGTCGGTATACGTCAAACGCAAGCTTGCGCCTGTATCTGTAGCAACTGCTTGTTGAGCAAATTCAGAGTTATTGCTGCGTAAGAAGCCCATGACTGCATCACGGTCTGCATTGTCTGCAAATTGCAGGGTGATGGTATTGTTATTCAATGAAAGACTATTGAACTTCAATTTATTATCACGCAATTGACGACGCAGATCGGTTGCCGAAGTTTCCATACGCTGGCTAATCGCTTTGTCCATATCCACTTCAAGCAAGAAGTGAACACCACCACGTAAGTCCAAACCCAGCTTCATTGGTTTTGCACCAATTTTCTGCAACCACTCAGGGGTGGTTGGCGCAAGGTTGAGGGCCACGACGTAGTTGTCTCCAAGACCACGACGTAAGGCATCTTTGGCTTTTAACTGAGCTTCAGATGAATCTAGACGCAGTAATGCAGCGTTATTGGTAAAGCTATTGTCATGCGTTGCAATATTTTCGCTTGTTAAAATTTGCTCTGCTTTTTGTATGATGCTTTGGTCAATTTGAGTACCAGCTTTGGCACCTGAAATTTGAACAGCAGGTTCATCAGGATACAAACTTGGCAGGGCATATAATGTACTGATTATGAGAACGACGATAATCAGTAGATATTTCCATGCTGGGTAACGCATTTGTTTTCTTCTTAAAATGAAAAAGTCGTGCGAGGTGCACGACTATTTTTTGATTAAAGGTTATTTAATGTGCCTTCAGGAAGAACTGAAATCACACTGGCGCGTTGAATTTTCACTTCTACACCACGGTTTAATTCAATCACTGCAAAATCACCTTCAATTTTAGTAATTTTACCCATCAAACCACCAGCGAACACAACTTCGCTACCCACACCTAAGCTTTCAACCAAAGAACGGTGTTCTTTAGCACGCTTAGATTGCGGACGCCAAATCAGGAAATAGAAAATTGCGACGAATACCGCAATCATCAGTAAGTTAGCCATCAGGCTTGGTTGTTGTGCAGCTTCACCTGCTGCGTGAGCAGTAGAAATAAAAAGGCTCATTTCAATTTCCTAAACAATAAAACTGGTATCAATTTGATAATAAATAGACTTGTTCTGCAATTTACCTTGTCTTTTTCTTCAGCGCAAATGCTAGAAGAATTAATCTTGTGGGCAAGGTGGTACTTCTAAGCCACGACGTTGGTAAAAGTCTTCCACAAAGGCATCAAACGTCCCATTGTCGAGCGCATCACGAATGTCTTGGGTGAAGCGTTGGTAGTAACGAAGGTTGTGGATAGTACCCAACATTGAACCGAGCATTTCGCCACATTTTTCTAAATGGAACAGGTAGGCGCGGGTAAAGTTTTTGCAGGTATAGCAATCACAGTGTGGATCAAGCGGTTGCTGATCGAAACGGTATTTACTGTTACGGATACGCACTAAGCCATCTGTCACAAAGTAGTGACCATTACGTGCATTACGCGTCGGCATCACGCAGTCAAACATATCGACGCCACGACGGATGCCTTCAACGATGTCTTCAGGCTTACCCACACCCATTAAATAGCGAGGTTTGTCCGCAGGCATTTTGACTGGGAGATAATCCAGCACCTTGATCATTTCTTCTTTGGGTTCACCGACTGACAATCCGCCAATCGCATAACCATCGAAGCCAATCTCTAGCAAACCATTTAAAGATTCGTCACGCAGGTCTTCGTACATGCCGCCTTGAATGATCCCGAACAAGGCATTGTTATTTTTCAACTCATCGTGATGATGTGTTTTACAACGCTTTGCCCAGCGCAATGAAAGTTGCAACGATTTTTGTGCTTCTTCATGGGTCGCAGGATAAGGCGTACATTCATCAAAAATCATGACGATGTCAGAATTCAAGGTCTGTTGAATTTCCATTGAAATTTCTGGAGACAAGAAAACTTTAGAGCCATCAATTGGAGAGCGGAAGGTCACACCTTCTTCTTTAATCTTGCGCATGGCGCCAAGACTGAAGACTTGGAAGCCGCCAGAGTCGGTCAAAATAGGCTTATCCCATTTCATGAACTCATGTAAGCCACCGTGTGCTTTAATCACGTCTAAACCTGGACGTAAATAAAGATGGAAGGTATTGCCTAAAATAATTTGCGCTTGAATGTCTTCGACATCGCGTGGCAGCATGCCTTTAACTGTGCCATAGGTGCCGACTGGCATAAATACTGGTGTTTCAACCACACCATGTTCAAGCGT
This sequence comes from Acinetobacter sp. NigerLNRRAM0016, assembly GCF_054112845.1. Taxonomy (NCBI): domain Bacteria; kingdom Pseudomonadati; phylum Pseudomonadota; class Gammaproteobacteria; order Moraxellales; family Moraxellaceae; genus Acinetobacter; species Acinetobacter sp. NigerLNRRAM0016. Next base: position 76,577 of record NZ_JBSYVT010000012.1, on the reverse strand, counting down.
TAAGCGACCACGGCGTGCACGCCCTGACTGCGCTAGTTTTTCAAACTTCATACAAATTCCAAATCAAGGCGAAAAAACAGTTCGCTGATTGTTCGAGCTAAAAGAGCGCTATTTTCCTTGATTCTGCGACTAAACGCCAGTTTTGTGATGTATTGATCTGTTAAATCAGATTAGCCGCACCAAATGATATAAATAAGTTAGTGTGATGTGTATCTCGCAAATTATTGTTGTGCAATGATTTGTTTCTCTTTTACCCATAAATGGTGATTAAATTAAGCTTCGTTTTAGTGTTTACTGCTTGTTTTATGCTGAGATGAATGTTCCTAGGGGTGGGGGTATGAGTGAATTAAAAGAGTGGGAGTTTTATAAAACACTGCTTGAAACGACCAATGCAATACCATGGCAAATTAATTGGGATACTAAAGCGTTTAGCTATATTGGACCGCAAATTGAGAGCCTATTGGGCTGGCCACAAGACAGTTGGAAATCTGCACAGGACTGGATTGACCGTATGCATCCTGATGATCGGGACAAAACGGTGGGCATGTGTATCAATTTATCGGATGAAGGCACAGACCATGAGGCAGATTATCGTGCCTTAACTCAAGATGGCGGCTATGTCTGGATTCGCGATGTGGTGCATGTGATTCGTGAAAATGACCGCACCATTGCGATTATTGGCTTCATGTTTGATATTTCTGAGCGCAAGCGCATGGAATTAGAACTCGAAGAACTGAATAAAAAGAATCAAGAACTGTTATTGCTCGATTCATTAACCCAAGTGGCGAATCGCAAAGCGCTAAATGAACGCATCGAACATGAATTTAAACGGGCTGAGCGCAACCATCGTCCATTGTCTGTGCTATTTATCGATATCGATCATTTCAAACAATATAACGATGAACACGGACATTTGCAGGGGGATCGCTGTCTGATTGCGGTGGCGCAATTGCTGAAAAAGATGTTCAGTCGCGCCTATGACTTTGTGGCACGTTTTGGTGGTGAGGAGTTTGTGGTGATTTTGCCAGAAACCACCTTGGATGATGCCGTGATGTTGGCGGAATGTTTCCGTAAGTCAGTCACACATCTGACCATTCCAAATCTTAGTGAAGAATTGCCTGCTGATGTGACCGTGAGTATTGGGGTGAATACCCATGGTGCTGGGCAAAACTACTTGAATGTGTCTAACTTTTTGCAATCGGCAGATGAGTTGTTGTATCAGGCTAAAGCTGAAGGTCGTAATCAGATTTGTTATTACTCTTAAATTAAAAAAACAGCATGGTTCGCCATGCTGTTTTTTGTTTTAATTGATGAAAATTTTTAGAAGTTTGGTCGATAATCAAAATTCTGCATGGCTGCAGTATCACGGAATGGTCGAATCGCTTTCTTGCCTACAGTCATGGTATTAATGATGTTGTGCGGAAAGATCTGAATCTGGTTGTTAAATAATTCAACATTGCGATTAAAAATGGTAATCGCAGCACCGACATTTTCATTTTGCTCTTCAATTTCATTCATCATTTTCAGATAAATTTCATTGGCTTTGAGTTCGGGGTAATTCTCGACCACCACATTTAAACTGTGCATCAATTCTTTATTCAGATTTTCAATATGCTGAAGCTGAGTCACATCGGCATTGTTTAGATTTAAATTCAGAATGTTTTGACGTAATTCGGTGACTTTTTCTAATGTGCCTTTTTCAAAGCTTGAATATTGTTCCACTAGTGGGGTCAGGGCATCTAAAATTTTGATTTTTTGACGTTCGTAACTGGCAACATTGGACCACGCACGAATGGTGGCATTGTGATGGCGCACAATGGTGTTCCGAATCAGAATGGTTGCGACAACTGCCAGAATAATCAGCAATAAAAAAATGAATAGCCCCACGCCGTTCCCCTTTATGGTTGTGCTTTATAGTGATGGTTATTTTAAAAGCTGTAATAAGTCAGATTTTAACTGTTCTAGATACGGTAATTTAAATGTACGTAAGTGTCCACGTAAACTGGAAATATCTTGAATGTTTTGCGCCTTACTGGAAATCTTAAATAAATCGTGAGGTCCTAGATAGCACAGTACATTGCTTTCAGGATGAAACATTAAATCCCCAGCACGATGTTCAAAGAAGTCAGAAATTCTCAGGATTCTTGCAGGGGTAAGGGTTTTTGCCATCTGCATTTGATCACAGCCGTAAAACTTCAAACGTTGATTGGTTTGAATGTCACTGGTGTGCCAAGCGAATGAATAGGGATAACCAAAAGATTTGCTTGCCGTAGTAATGGCCAAGCCAGGCATTTCAATATCAAACACAAATACCCCCCAAAGATCACGATGCACTTCCTGTACTTTGACCTGATTGCCATCTTTGTCTTTCATGCGCATTTCATTGACGTAATGATACTGGAACACCAATACCTGATGGGCCTGCCCCTGTTCGTCTGTCCAGACGGTACTGGCATACAGTGGAAACTCATTCGACTGCGAGCCTTGCTCAAACAAGGGAAATAGGCGTTTTAAATGTGCAATAAATAAAACAGGATTTAAAGGAATGGAAATATGTTGCGGCTGACGGTGATACGCCAGTTGGTATTTTTGCGCAATCGTTTGTTGTTCTAAATAATCGATGACTTCTTCAATCGGGTCGTCATCTTCATAACAAATATACGCCCAGAACAGCATTAATGCACCGCAGAATAAACTGGCTTGTGCCCAAATACTGCTGGGTTGAATCAGGATAGCCAACATGAAAAGACCACCTGCAATCGCGAGTAAGCATGGCAGGGTATTTTCAAACTTTAAGGTCGTGGGTGCATTCCAAGGGTGTAAGCCGTCGAGGATGTCTTGATGGCTGTGTGCTTGACGCCCCACATCCCAAAGCCGAGCAATATTGTGAAACACCACCTGATTCTTTTTACGGCGAATATGAATCGAATGTCGCACAGTATCCATCGGCATAAGCGGGCACAGTCCTTGTTGTAATTATCCTGTATAGCGGTCAATCAACATCGCATCGCCATAGCTGAAGAAACGATATTGTGCCGCTACTGCATGTTGGTAGGCATTCAAAATGTTATCGCGATTGGAGAGTGCCGAAACCAACATCAGTAAAGTCGATTCAGGCAAGTGGAAGTTAGTAATGAGACGGTCAACCACTTTAAAGTCATAACCTGGATAAATGAAAATTTGCGTGTCACCGACCCAAGCATCGAGTACACCGCCATGTGCTTGTGCTGCACTTTCCACGGCACGGGTTGCCGTGGTACCTACAGCAATGACTTTATTGCCACGCGCTTTGGTTTGACGGATCAGCTCAACCGTTACAGCGGGAACATCACACCATTCGCTGTGCATAATATGATTGGCAATATCATCGGTACGAACTGGCAGGAACGTGCCTGCGCCCACGTGCAATGTCACAAATGCTTTATTGATGCCTTTGGCTTCTAGTTTTTCTAATAAAGTTTGATCGAAGTGCAAGCTGGCAGTAGGGGCAGCCACACTGGCCAGTTTAGTCGGATCATTAAATACCGTTTGATAGCGTTCAGTATCAATGGCTTCCGCTTCACGGTTGAAATACGGGGGAATCGGTAACTGACCACAACGATCCAAAACGTCTAGAATCGGCTGCGAAAATTCGACAATGAACAGATTTTCATGGCGACCTTGCACCGTGACTTTAATTTCTTCTGTACCGATAAACAGTTCCGCACCCGCTTTCGGTGAGTTGCTGGCTTTAATATGGCAATGCGCGATATGGGTATCTTGCAGACGCTCGACCAGCACTTCAACGGCACCACCTGTGGCACGCTTGCCTTTGAGTCGTGCCTTCATCACTTTGGTATCGTTCAGAACCAACAGATCACCGTCATTGAGTAAATCTAGAATGTCGGTAAATTGATGGTCGTGATATTGACCTTGCGCATCTAAATGTAGCAAACGTGATGCACTACGCGTGTCTAAAGGGTATCGAGCAATCAGCTCATCAGGGAGATCAAAATTAAAGTCAGAAAGTTGCATGACACATTTCGCTAAAAAAACTGGCTGTAGTATATGCTTTTTTTGATTTTTTGCTTGAAATTGATTAAATAAGAATCTAAAAAATATTTTCTGCTTTAAAATTAATCAAATGCGATCAAGTGGCGTTGACAAGTTTTTCAAACAGGGTAATATACCCATCAACACCTACCCGAGGTGGTGAAATTGGTAGACGCGGCGGACTCAAAATCCGCTGTCAGAGATGACGTGTCGGTTCGAGTCCGACCCTCGGGACCAAATATTAAAGAGCCCTCAAGCACATTAAGACTTGGGGGCTTTTTTATTGTCTCCATCTTTTCTCTCTGGCCTTAATCACTTTTTGATGATCTTTTTCAGCTTTTGAATCTTTTCATAACAGGCTATGTTATGACAGAAGGTCACATGATTTGGAAAAGAACAATGAATAAGAAAATGGCTTGGTCCATAGTCGGGCTGCTGCTGATTATTTTCGCTTATTTCTATGCCACGCCTTATCTGGTGTTAAATAAGATGAAAAATGCCGCTCAAGCAGGAGATAGTGCCAAAGTCTCTGAATATATTGATTATCCGAGCGTACGAAAAAGTCTAAAAGATCAGATCAATTCGCACATGCTTCAAGAGCTAGGCATCAATGAACAAAGTCGTTTGGCGAATTTTGGACAAAAGCTGGCTTCGACGCTGTTAGATAATATGATCGATCATGTGGTGACACCAGAGGGAATGACGATGGTGTTACAAGGGCAAGGTCTAAAAGAAATCTATAAAGCGAAAGTCACACAAGAAACTACTGAAGTCAAACAACAACATAAGCCCCAATATAAAGCAGGGTATACTTCTTGGCAGAATTTTGAAGTACAGATTCAAGCTCCTGAGTATTCAAGAGGGGTCAAAATCAATATGGTACGAGATGGTTTGAGTTGGAAGGTTAATCAGGTTAGCGTTCCATTGCAGTAAGTAAGTTTAGAGTAAGTCGATGTTTGGTAAACAGAAAATACAACCAACACCTAAGCAGCCAGTTAAAATGATACTGGCGATTGGGTTGGTTGTAGCAGCATTATTCGCGAGTGCGGGTGTGTTTTATTATTATGTCATTTTTGTGCCAAAGCTCGAGCAGCAAAAACTTGATTTGGAACAACAAAAAATCAAGCAAAAGCAAGAAGAGCAAAAGGCACTCAAGAAAAAACAATGGCAAGCCGAACAGCGCAAACAGGTTTATCAAAATTGCCTGAATGATGCGGAGCAGAGTTATAACAATCGCTGGGCGAATACTTGTCAGCAGATTGTTGAGCAGAATCAGAACAATCTAGAGCAATGTTTAAATGATCGTCGGGTCATGCTCAATCCATTTAAGGGCGAAGCTTACTGTTTAGAATTGTTTGGCAAAACTGAATTCAATGCCAATTGTGAGCTGCCAGTAGACGTTGCTGATCAATTAGAGCGAGATCGGATAAAGGCTAAACAGACCTGTGCCAGTGAAGCTCAAAATATGGTGTTCCAGTAAAGCATTATTTAATCTCCGAAGTACTTGAATTGGCATATTCCCCGATTCAAGTGTTCGGTATTCTTTAAAGAGATACCGCGATTGCTGTTCTATAAAGGCTTTATTTTTTTTAAATGTCGTGAATTGGAAAAATATTTAATATAAATGATAGCGATAATACGTTTCCTAGTTTATGACATGTATATTTCATCTATCGATCTAAACTGTGTTTGCATAAAGAAATTAGAAAATTAACTGAACATCACTTCAAGAGAAAATAATTCAAGTAAATTGCATAATGACATCGTATCTATAAATCTATTTTTGATATTTAGTTAAAATTGATACTAAATTTGAATCAATTATTGAAAAGCAGTTTGCTACAATCGCGCATTCTTTCAAACTATTCAAAATAGATAAAGAATTTAACACACATAAAGAGGTGCGGTTTGAAGGCTGAAATTGCGGGCACTGTTTTGACGGTGGTTTTATTTGCTGGTTTGGTTTGGGTTGGGCGCAGAAAGCTCAAGCATGATGCTGTGTGTCCGCTAAGTCAAATGGAGCAAGCACTTCCTGCTCATGTCGAGGAGCCTGCCTGCGTATGTGAGCCATGTAAAACCCTTGAAATTTTATATCAAAATTCGAAAGGTCAAATGACGATTAGAGATATTGATGTGCTTCGTGTCTATCAAGAAAATCAGCAATGGCATGTTGAGGCATTTTGTCACTTACTGACAGAGCAACGTATTTTTAAGGTTGAAAAAATTAAATGCTTAAAATGTCCAAAGCATTGTTCTCGTTTAATTAATTCGGCTGAAATTTTAGAATATTTAACTAAGCATATTTAAAATTAAAGTGGTTCTGTTGCTTGGTGAAAATAGAGAGATTTATGTAAAAAATAAGATTTAAATTATTTTAATTCAATATATTAAGAATTTTTCTTTTTGCTCTATGGTATTAAGAGTTGTTTTTTAATCGTATAAGTGAATCATAAAATTTCCAGAGTTTATTTTTTCTGAAAAGGGATAAGGTTTGGTTGTTAGATCGTTTTAGACTTTGAACAAGGTCGTTTATTACAAAATCAAAGCGGACTCAAAGAGCTCAATTTTCAAAGATGTCGCTAAAAAGTATGTAAAAGCGTGTGCAAATTAATCAACAAATGATACATTTATGTATAATAGTGTGACTTATTTATCATTTATTGTAAATTTTGTGAGTATTTGCGGTATGCAGGGGATGACAACAAGAATATATCAAGTCTTATGGGGAAGTGCTGCACTTTTTTTTATGGGTGTCTGTCATGCTTTTCCTCAGCCAGGTAGCTTTATTTCTAACATTGCATCTGGGGACTATGCTGACGAGATGGGGAATGTCTTGTTGGTTAACTCCAATCCTGTGGCGTTAGAAGTACAGAAAACCTACTCCTTGACTTTGGTTCAGAATCAAAATCAGTATGGTGTGATTGGTGGTGTTGTCAATATTCCGCATATTTTGACGAATACAGGGAATACGGCAGATCGATACTCACTAAGCTTGATTCAAAGTGGTAGCGACAACTTTGATTTAAGCAATGTGAAGGTCTATGCAGACCGAGATCAAAATGGTTTACCTGATAACACAGACGATTTACTTACGGGGACAGTAGATCTGAATGCTGGACAGTCATTGTCTGTTGTTATTGTTGGAAGTATTCCTACAAATGTGACTGTTAATCAGATTAGTAGTTTAGATTTAAAAGCGATAAGTCAGCAAAATGCTACACTTTCTGCTCAAGTCATGGATACAATCCGTATTGTTGATGATGCTGTGATTACTTTGGTTAAGGCGCAAAGTGCGAGTGAAGGTAATGTTGGAGATGTCATTACATATACTCTAACTTATCGAAATACCGGAACTGCTTCACGTCGTGTACTTTTGCAAGATGTACTGGATGATTCTCTTGAGTATGTAACAGGATCGGCATATTGGAATCAGAGCACAACTGCTTTAACAGATGCAAATGATAGCGAAGCAACAGCGAATACTGGTATTGCTTATCAACTGAAACCTGATGGCAAGAGTTTAGAGGCGAGCATTGCTACTGTTGCACCCTTAACGTCAGGAACGCTAACATTTAAAGCTAAAGTTAAGCAGGGGGCTGCCAATAAAATTCCCAATACTGCAGGTTTTGTACAATATGATGCGGATAATACAACGGTAAAGCTTAATAGTAATTCCAATACGGTGATTTATAATTTGGCTGCCGTATATGGTGTAGTTTTAAATAATAAATCGAGTACTGCTACCAATGTGGGGAACCCAAATTCTAGCCCAGATAATTTAATCATTCAGGCAAGTCTACAACCAGGACAAGAAGTTTTCTTTAATAACTATGTGTGGAATGTAGGGAATACCACGGATACTTATAATTTAAGCTATAGCTCGACCAATTTGCCGAGCTGTGCCAAAGTTAATTTCTATACGTCCGATGGAAAAACCTTGTTAACTGATACCAATGGTGATGGAAAGGTTGATACGGGTTCAATTTCTAATGCAGCGGTTAAGCAAATTCAGGTTGGTATTTTTGCATCTTCAGGCTGTACTAGCAGTATTAGTAACATTAATGTTGATGTGGTAGCTACATCAATTGCTTCAAATGCGGTTTCAGATCCAATTCGTAATCAGATTACGACGTTAAGTGCAGCATCTAGCAGCAGTGATTTATATAATGCGGATCAATCTGGTCTGGGTGTTGGTACTGTAGATAATGCAGGTCAACCTCTACGAACAGTGAAAGTTGCTTCAGAGAAGGCCATTTTCCCTTTAGTTGCAAAAAATAATTCAACCCAAGCCAATAACTACAACTTGTACGCCTCTTTTAGTGCCATTGATGTCGCCAATATTGCGCCAACAGTAAAAACTGGTTTTAGTGTTAAGTTTTATGAAGGGGATGCTAGTTGTCAAACTATAGGTAAGCAAATTACCAATACTGGTACAGTAGCAGCAGGCGCAAGTAAGGCTTATTGTGCGGTAATTGAAGTTGATACGAGTCAACAGAATTTTACAACTTCAATTTGGTTTGCGATCCAGTCACCAGTAAATCAACAAGCAGATTCGATCAAGAACCAAGTCGAGAGTAATATTGCTCGCCAATTAACCTTGGTGAATGATCAGCAAGGTCAGGTTAGTGTGGGAGGGACTATTGTTTATGCCCATACATTAAAGAATGTGGGTAATATCGCGGAAGGTTCAACTTCAGGTTCACAAGTAAATCTTAAGGTAATTCCGCTTAGAAATGATGGTTTTGTTTATACGCTTTATTATGATGTCAATAAGAATGGTCTGATTGATAGTACAGACCAAATTATAACGGCAACAACAAGTTTGAATCAGTTGCTTGGAAATTCTGGTTTGCAACCTCAAGCTGAGATGCAGTTATTGCTGAAAGTTCAGGCGGCACCATCTGCAACCGAAGGGGTGATGAGTCAAGCAGACATTGTAATTGAGATCGCTGATTTTAATGGTATTCATTTAGAAAACTTAAAAAATACTGATGTTACAACAGTTGCGACAGGGCATTTACAATTGCTGAAAACTCAGGCTGCGAATAGCACCTGTACTACCAGTGATTTGGCAAACTTAAGTTATTCGACACAACTGGTCTCGGTTAAACCAAATCAGTGTGTGGTGTATAAACTCACCTTAAAAAATGATGGTGGTTCTGTCGTTAAGAATATTCAATTTAATGATGCTGTTCCTGTATATACCAGTCTAGTCGGAACACCCACGATTGATCCAGTGGGAACAAACCTTTCCTCTGGAGACAAAGTTTCTGGTTTAGTCGCAAGTCTAGATCCGAACCAAGAAGCCAATTTCTACTTTGTTATTCGTGTTAACCCTTAAACGTAGGTTCGGAAAATGTTTACAGAAAAGAAAATGATTCGAAATTTACGTATGGCGATGCTGGGCTTATTGGGCGTAACAGCATCGACTTGGGTTTTAGCTGATGCTTTGGTTATCAGTAATATGGCTGTGGGCGAATATAAAGAAGAAGGCTCTACTGTGGTTCAAGCGGCACGTTCCAACTTGGTTCAAACCACGGTGATTCCTGTTTATAATCTCAGTTTGAAAGATAACCGAACGGAATATGTCCGCCCTAGCCAAACAGTCTATTATCACCACGTATTAACCAATACAGGTAATGAGCGCGATATTTATAATTTACAGAGCAGTCAAGTTGCTGGTGGAGGTTTTAACCATAGTAATATCGAAATCTATTTGGATGCAGATCGAAACGGGGTTCCTGATAATAATTCGGTCATTACACAATATGGATTAAATACGGGTGAAGCAGTTGCATTAATTATTAAAGCTACGATTCCTTCTTCAGCTACCTTGAATAGTAGTAGTCAAATACAGTTGACGGCAACGTCGACTCTACAACCTAGTCTTACACAAAATAATATCGATACATCACGAATCACTGATCAGGCTGTTCTCAGTTTAACGAAAAGCTTTGATAAAACAACGGTGATAAATGGTGATATTGCGACTGTCCGATTAACGTATTTCAATAATGGCAGCAATAGTGGTGTCGTTAATATCAGCGATGTATTGGATACCACGCAGTTAGAATATGTAACAGGAAGTGAAAACTGGAATGGACAAGTCTTAAATTCTGCGCCGGGCAGCAATGATCCAACTGGAATTAATTATTATTTAGATACAGATGGTAAAACTATTCGGGCGCAAATCACCAATGTCCCTGCAAATGCGCAAGGCTATATTGAATTTCGTGTCCGTGTGGCACGGACTGCTCCTGGTGAAATTTTGAACGTGGCAAACATGGACTATGACCACGACAGCCTGTCTACGACGGTAAATTTAACTACGCAGTCAAATACGGCAGTGTTAAGTATTAAACCTGTCTATGGTGTGGTGATTAATGCGGATGCAAACAGTGTTGGAGGTGCCGATTTACTTACTAAGTCAGCAGTCAGTAGTGGAGCAACGGTAGTCTTTGAAAACTATGTCTGGAACACAGGTACAGTTGCCGATCGGTTTAATTTAAATTTTAACAGCCATAATTTACCTACAGGTAGTGTACTGGAGTTTTATCGAGCAGATGGGGTTACACCTTTATTTGATACTAATAATGACGGTGTTGTGGATACGGGACCTTTAGATGCAGGAGCTAAGCTCCCGATTATTGTAAAAGTGACTTTCCCTGCTGATTATGTAGATACTACCAATACGACTTATAGCATTGTGCCTAAAGCACAATCGATTGCTGACAATACCAAAACAGATACGGTACAAGATCGTACATCACTAATTCAAAGTACTGCTTCGCGATTGGTTGATTTGTTCAACAGTCCAGAAACCTCGGCAAATGGTACTGGAAATGGCAATGTATCCAATGGTAGCTTGCCTTGGAAAACTTTGGCTGGAGCGAACAATCAAACGGTGGTATTTCCATTAACGGTACGTCATACAGGTCAAGCAACCAGCTATAGTTTTAGTGCTGATGCAGATAATAATTTTACGACATTAGCCTTACCTGCAGAGATTAGTTCAGTTCGTTATTTTTCTACATCAACCACAGATTGTTCGACACTTGGCTCTGAAATTTCAACAACACATTTGCTAAATAATGGTGAATCGCAGCTGTATTGTGCTGTTGTAGAAATTCAAGCAGATGCAAAAACCACGACTCAGGCAATACCTATTTATTTCAAAGTCGCATCGTCTAATTTGACTACCTCTGCACCAAGTAATGGTTATGATGTGATCCAGAATGCCATTACGATTAACTCAAATGCGAGTCAAGGTGGAGTGAGTTTAGAGCCTGATTTGCGTGGGCAAATTGCGCCGGGCGGCAGTATTGTTTATAGCCATATTTTAAAACCATGGGGAACGTCTGTATTGTCCGCAACAGATACGTTAACTGTTGCTAATGATCGAACTGGCTTTACCACAACCCTTTATTATGATGCTAATAACGATGGGCAGTTAGATGCATCTGACCCGATCATTCAGAATTTATCGATCGTGAATAGCTCTCTTTTAAGAAGCAAAGCACCGCTTCGTATTTTTAATAAAGTTGAAAATACCGCGTATAACACGGTTGGCGTAGTGAACACTTCTGTGATTAGTCTAAAAAATAGTGTGGGTACAGTGCTAGATACTGCAACTGATATTACCACCATTACCAGTGCGCCCGTGCGTCTAACGAAATTGCAAGCCAAGGATAATAATTGTGATGGTGTGGCAGATACGGCTTATACCTCAAATGTCTTGCCGATTACACGTAATGCAGATGGTTCAGGGCAATGCGTTTTATATCAATTAACCGTGAAGAATTTAGGTGCTTCGGCTATTGGTCGATTTAATTTTTATGATTTCACGCCTGAAGCAATGGTGATGAGTAAAGTACCAAGTTGTACAACTTGTGAATCTGCTTCGCTTAGTGCACCTGCGCTGGGGCAAACAGGTGCAGTTAAGGGTTCAGTTGCGACAATAAATAGCAATGAAAGTCATAGCTTGGAGTTTGGGGTGAAGTATGTGGGGAACTAAGTCTATGAAGCACCTTATGGGGTTGTTAGCGAGTTTATGTTTTTTTTCGGTGCTAAATATAGCAATTGCAGCCACTCCAACTTTAGAGATATCAGCAGCAAGCGGCAATACCAGTACTACAGGTCCCACAACCTCATCTCAAACCAATACGTACCAGTTTAATGCTGATAATCCTACAGCTAACACATTTACAGATGTGTATTTCCCAAAAACAATAGCAACGTACAGTTTTGTGGGTCAACAATATAGCAATGGGATGGTTTTTGGTAGTAATGATACTTCTAATGGTAATAATCGAATTTTTATTCCCTTAGTTGCACAAGGTACACCAACAAATGGTAATTTTTCTTCAAGTAGATTTAATATTGGTGCAGGTATAGACGTAAATTTAAATTATGGGACTAGGTTGACAGTTGATGCGTATAAGCTGAACTCTAAAAATATTAAAACAAGTGGCTTAGGGTATTATTATGGTGTTTTGAAGGTTGACTTTAGTCGACCTGTGAAAAATCCAGTCATTAATGTTTCAGGATTAGGGGGTACTGCAAATTATTATTTAGGGCCTTTTTGGAATCAAAGACTGGTTAGTTATGGTTTGACGACTAACTTCAAATTATTGAATCCCCCTACAGGAGCATCAATTAGGGTTTTATCAGGACAAAATTTAGCAGTTAGAAATACTACTGAGATTGTGAATGTCGCGACAAGATATGGCTCTACAACAGGAGGAAATAATAATTCTGCTCACGATTTAACTGGACCTAATGGAGGAGCGAGTGGGAGTATTCAGGTTGATACAACACAACCAATATCATCGCTTAGTTTCGAAGTTTATTTGTCCACTGACTATTCTGGGAATGAAACTGAGTGGATTGATGGTACAGGTGATGCTTTTGTATTCAGTGCATCTAGTATTGACTCCATGGTCGGGGACTTGGTCGTTTCAAAAACCAATGGTACAAATCAAGTCTATTCAGGTAGTACGACGACTTATACCGTCCGTGTGGCGAATAACGGACCCGATACTTATACAGGAACTTTACTTAAGGATGTGGTCGGGACAGGCTTAACCGCGACTACAGTTGCCTGTAGCACAGCAACAAATAATAAATGTACTACAGCTCCAGCTTTAAATAGTTTAGCTTCTGTTGATACAGGAAGCTTGGCTGCGGGTGAATTTTATGAAATTTTAGTCACAGCACGTGTAGATGCTGCGGCAGGTAGTACAGTAACGAATACTGCTACGGTGGAGTTGCCAACATTAGGTTCATCTACAGGTGTAAGTTGTACAACCTTAAATGCAAACGGTATTACTCGTTCATTTAACCAATCTACAGGGGCTTGTACTACTACAGATCAAGATTCAGTTTTGGCTTCAGCTGATTTGGAAGTTTCGAAGACTTCTGATAAATCAACCTATAATGTGGGGGATGTTATTAAGTATACGATTAAGGCTTGGAATAATGGAGCAGCTGGTGTTACAGATGCAATATTAGCGGATAATGTTCCAAATAATATTGCCAGTTTATATTGGTCATGTAAAAGCTATGGAACTGCTGTATGTCCAAGTAGCGTGACGAACGGCACTGATACCAATAGTCTAAGCGCCACAGGATTGACCTTGCCAGCAAATGGTAAAGATGTGAATTATCTAGAATTTACAATAACAGGTTTAGCTTACAAAAGTGGTTCAGTAACGAATACGGCATCGGTAACGACGAGTACTTTTGAGAATAACTTAACCAATAACTCGTCATCGGTGGATATTGTTATTAATTCAAATTCACCGATTACCAGTGGCAGCTCCCAAAACCAATGTTTGGCGGGCCAATCGGCTAACTTGGTTTCAGATACAACTTTTAGAGCATATTTGGTTGATAATTCGATCAGTACTTATGACCATTCTTTAAAAACAGCTGGAATGAGTCCTGCTATTTTGCCAAATTCAGTCATGTATGGTACGGGTGCAAATGGCGCATTACAGTTAAGAGGGCGCTTGAATTGGTCAAATGGTAATCCTAAAGCTAGTACCAGTGGGGCAACCCTAAAAATTATGGTGGACGGTGTAGTCTATGCAACGCTTGTCACTCCAGCAAAAAGTTCAAATAATCGTGCTTCATTTACGGCATTTAATGGTGCTCAGGTTAGTACAACTGAATACGCAATTGGTTCGTATAGTACAGACCCAGTCACCATCAATTTCACAATTACCTTACCTACAACTGTCACTATGGCAAAAATAGTGCGTACGGAATTTCAGAATATTCGACCAGGAACGAATATTATCGGAGATGATATTGGGATTGGTTTGAATGAACTTAATGTTTGTCTTAAGCCGACCTTTGAAATGAATAAAGTATCTGAAAGTGGTACCGACAGTTTTAATTTCAGCACTTTCGCAAACTTGAGCAATGCCAATGCTGAAACCATTACCAGCGGTGAAGTGGTCACGACGGTAATTGGAACAGCACAGTCTGTGCGTTTAAAAACCAGTACATCGCCTGTTGAACAGGGTTCGACAGTGGCTTATGCGACACCGAATACGGCAATTAGTTTTACCGAATCTACATCGAGCCTTTATTCACTGAAAAGCATTGAATGTACAGATAGCAATGCTGCAATTTCTGGAAATAGTACGGGGAATTTAGGTGGTGTAAACGGTATGACCCAAACCATTCCTGCTGCAAATGTGAAATTTGCATCCAAGCTCGTTTGCCGCGTGACGAATAGTAAAAAAGCGGGTTATGTTTTTTCAGGTCGGGTGTTTAACGATAACAGCGGTACAACTTTAGATGCTTCTAAAGCGTATAACGCGATTGTTGATGCAGGTGAAGTGGGGATTGCTGGTAGTGCGATTGAACTGCAAGATTGTAGTACTAAGGCTGTTTTAGCCTCTTCAACCAGCAACGCAAATGGTGATTTTAAAATACAGACTTTAGATGATGTGTTTGCTGGGCGCAGTAATGTTTGTTTGGTACAACGTAATTTGACAGGTTTTGATTCGGTCAGTTCTGCGAAAGCCAGTGGTGTGACAGCGACAGCCGACACCAGTAACGACGTCTTTACCATTCCTAAAGCCGCAAATGTGACTAGCTATGATGATTTTTTGTTTGGTGATGCCGAGTTACAGTTGGTCTTAACTCAAAACGGTCAAAAAACCATAGTGGCAGGAGATGTGGTTGATTATCCACATGAGCTAGTCGCAAAAAGTGTAATGAACTTTGATAATCTATCTGCGAGCAAAGAGCAGCAACCTGCGAACAATTTACCTTGGCAAAGTTTAGTTTATGTAGATAGTAACTGTAATGCGCAGTTAGATCAGGGAGAGAGCTTACTTAGCAGTCGAGTTTTTAAAGCCAATGAAAAAATCTGTTTGATTCAGCGTGTGAATTCACCAACCACTGCTCAAGGGGGAGATCGTTTTTTGGCTAGCTTTAAAGTCAATGCCTCTGCAACCTATACAGGAGCGATAAGTAAAGAAAGTAATAGTGTGACTGATATAACGACCATTGGAACAGCTGGTTTGAACTTGACTAAGCTGGTACGTAAAACTTCGGCTTGTCCTGCACCAAGTAGCGATACAACACCATTCACTGTAAGTAATCAGGCTGCGAAAGGGGATTATTTGGAATATCAAATTACTTTTGCAAACAATTCAAACAAGAACTTGGTTGATATAGTTCTCAAAGATAGTGTGCCAATTGGTACAATTTATCAAACGATGTCTTGCTCTGCGGCTGGTTGTCAGACTCAACAGACTTCTGGACAAATGAACTGGAGCATTCCAGGTATACTAGCTTCGAAGCAAAAAGGACAAGTTGGCTTCTGTGTAAAAATCGCAAACTAGGTTGAAAAAACTGAGAAAGATAAGGTCGAATCACATGATTGATTTGACCTTATTTTTTTATTAATTTTTAATATCTTATTTTTAATTTTAGGTGTGAAATGGCTAATTTTTAGCTCGGTAAGTGCGTGTAAGCGGCTGAAAGTGGATTGAGTGTGTACTTATGTAAAGCAACTATTTTAATAAAAAATGTAGATAAACAACATTTTATAAATTTATTTGTAATTTTATTTAAATGTACAAAATAATTAAAAGCGAACTGGTTAACATTTTTTTTATAAAATGTATGGTCGAGCGTTTGTTTTTTGTTTAATATTGCCATGAGCTTTGTGGCATTAATTTTAATAAGTGTGATTAGTGTCTCAAATATGTGCATTGGTATGCAGTGGATAAAATCATGTTAAACAAAAAAACGATGCTTAAAAAATTGATGATTAGTTTAGTGCTTGCTGGGGGAGCTGCTCATGCGATGGCAGCCACTGCGACATCGAATGAACCTGTCTCAATTCAGTTAAAGGCATTTAAGAAAGTTGTAGACAATAAAGGGAATGCACAGTTTAAAACTGCAGACTCAATCAAGCCTCAGGATGTTATTGAGTATCGTGCAACGTATACCAATAACACGACGCATAGTATCAAAAGCTTAAAAGCGACTTTGCCTATCCCAGCGGATACTCAATATTTAGGAAGCAGCCTACCAACAGGTGCACTTGCAAGCACAGATGGCGTTAACTTTTCAGCTATACCCTTGAAGAAAAAAGTTGATGGTAAGTTGGTAAATGTACCGCTAAAAGAATATCGCGCATTGCAGTGGCAAATTGCGGAATTGCCAGCGAAGCAAACCGTCACAGTAAGTGCTCAAGCCAAAGTAAATACTTCAAACGATTAATTCTAAATTTTACATACATTATTTCGATGGAGTCGGGGGACTTTCATGTCTATAAATTTGAAATCAACAAAGCGAAATAGCCTTTATGTGTCGATTGCGACTGTCTTAGGTGGCTTTGCTTTTTTCTCTACTGGTGCATACGCAGCAACACCAGCAGCGGGTACAAATATTAGTAACATTGCGACAGCATCGTATGTGGATGGTACATCTACGACTCGCACGGTAACGTCGAATGAAGTTAAAACAACTGTTTTACAAGTCGGCAGCTTTACTTTGGTACAAGACCGTACAACAACAGCAAATCCAAATAGTGCTGTTGCGTTATCACATATTTTAACAAACACAGGTAATGGTACGGATGAATTTACGTTAAGTTTAGCTAACGTTTCTGGTGATGCTTTTGACTTCACAAATATTGCAATCTATCTAGATGCGAATAAAGATGGTATTGCTGATAACAATACTAATTTGATGGGGCTGAAAGTTTCATTAAATGCTGGTGAGTCAGTAGGTTTAGTAGTTGTGGGTACAACATCTACTACAGCGAAACTAGATGAACTTGGGAAGTTAGAGCTCTCTGCAACAAGTAAAGAAGCTGTAGTAAATAAAACAATCATAAATACTGATTTAGTCAAGATAGTGACAGGTGCAAGCTTTGCAGTCACAAAAAGTGCAAGTGTGAGCGTAGTTGATACACGTAGCGCTGCTCAGGCAGTTACTTATCAATTAAATTATGTGAATAAAGGGAATTCAACTGATACTTTAATTATTGAAGATACTTTAGACTCTAATTTGACCTTTGATCCTACGCGCCATCAGATTACGGTATCTGGTACTGTGTTGAGTACTAATTCAACAGCTAATGCATATTATGCATGGGATGCTGCAACTAAGAAGCTTACAATCACGATTAAAAATGTTGCAGCCAATACAAGTGGTATTGTTAAGTTTGCAGCAGAAGTGAAAATGGGTACTGCAGCAGGTGTAGTATCAAACACCGCGATGTTTGATGCTGATGGCCCAATTACAAATGGTTCGGTACCAGACCAACCAACAAACCGTACAGATATTACGGTGCAATCGTTCTATACGGGTGTAATTAACGATAGTAGTACCAAAACGACAGCACTTGGTGAAGATGACGTTATTACCATTACAACAGCAAGCCAAGGTGCGCAAGTTCGTTTTGGTTCTGGGGCAGTAAATGATGGTGCTAGTGAAGTTATTTATGTTCACAATACTGGAAATGTAACAGATACCTTTAAGGTAGTGACTACGACTGGAACAAATCTACCGCCAGGCGCAATCGTAAGTTTATTTAAGTCAGATGGTGTAACTCCGCTCACTTCATCGATTGGCTCTGAAAAAGACACTGGTCCAATTGCTGCAGGTGGAAAATACCAAATTGTTGCAGTAGTAAGCTTACCAGCTGGGTTCACAGGAACCACCTATAATGGCAACCCAATTCAAGTGGTCTTGCAAACGACTGCCTCTCAAAATGCTTCTGCTACAGATACTATTACTTTAAAAATTAGTGAAGTAACAGCGCTTAAGGTTGACTTAAATAATGGTGGAACAGGTGGTATTGGGCCAGATAATGGCAATCTAGTGGATACAAAATCTACTCAACCAGGAAAACCAATTACTTTTGACTTAGCTATTAAAAATGAGGGAACTCAGCCAGATAATTATAATCTAGGTATTTCTTCTACTTTACCAAATGGTTGGACGGTCGAATTTTTTGCTCAAAATTCTGATGGTAGCTGTAGTGCAACCAAGTTGACTAATTCAGGTACGATTCAGCCAGGTGCGACTGTTAAGTATTGTGCAGTGGTGACGCCATCAGCTAGTGCTGTGCCAACAGATAGTCGTGATATCGTTTTCACAATTAACTCTCCTGCGACGGGTTTAACGGATAGCCTAAAAGATCATTTGGATATTGAAGCTGCACGTAAAATTACCTTTGTAGCCGATCAAACTGGTCAAGTGGCACCAGGTGGTTCAATTATTTATAAGCATACCTTAACTAACAACGGTAACGTGATAGAGGGGCTTGCTGGAAATACTTTACCTATCGAAATTACTCAGAACCCTGCGAGTGCTGGATTTGTAACATCCGTTTATGTTGATCAAGACAATGATGGTGTTGCTGATCCTGAGGAATTAGTTACAGGAAGTGATTTAACAGCATGGTTAAAATCGACAAATAATGCTGATGGTCTATCGCCTAATGAGACTGTCAATATTTTTGTGAAAGTGGAGGCGCCAAGTAATGCAACAGCTGGTCAAAGTAACTTATCGATTATCAAAATTGCTCCAGGTGGTGTAAATGCCCCTGCTGCAGTGACCATTACCGATAAAACTACAGTGAATATTGGACAAGTCCGCCTGGAAAAAACACAAGCGTTAGATGCAGATTGCAGTAATGGTGCGGATGGTCCATTTGGTACATCTTTGATTGAAGCTAAACCAGGTGCTTGTATCGTTTATCGTATTAAAGCGACGAATGAGGGCAATGGTCCAGTAACTAAAGTAGTGATTACTGATGTTGTGCCGAACTATACGACACTTGGTACTTCACCAGCGCCAAAGTTAGACCCAGGTACTGTTGCGGACGTTACAACAACGAATGGGCAGTTGAAATCAAAAGAGTTCGATTTAACTCCATTAGAGTCTGTAACGATGGAGTTTAGTGTCAAAGTTGATAGTCAATAATTAACACAAAACATTAATAACTAAAGATGTGGATAGGCATACTTTCATGCCTATCCCTTTAACCTGCTTTTGCTCGGTATTGGGGTATTTTCGTGATTAAACGAGTTCAGCCGCTACAGAATCATAAGATGAAGCTCATTTTTTCAAGTCTGGCGACTGCTATGGCTTTGGTAAATCATGCTTATGCTGTGATGCCAGCTGCTGGGCAGAATATTACTAATACGGCTTATGCAAGTTTTGTTCAAACCGATGGTCAGATTGGTCAATCGATTTCGAATACTGTTCAAGTTACTATCATTCCGCAATATGTGATTAGTTTAACTAGCCCGACACGGCAAGAAATTGATGCTGGAGCAAAAGTGATTTGGCTAAATACTTTGACCAATCACAGTAATGCGCCTGCAGATATTGCAATTGATAAAAGCATAGTTCCAGAATTATCAAATATTAAAATTTATATTGATAGTAATCAAAATGGTGAGTTTGATAGTTCAGACCAGTTGGTTACTGGACACTTGAGTCTAGAAAGTGGGAAAAAGGTTGATTTGTGGGTCGTTGCAGATTCTTCTATTTCGTTGAATGACAGCCAACAAGTTGATTTACCTTTACGTGCTTATGTGGTTCAAGAGCCAACAGTAATTGCCGATGCTGTAAATGCCTTGATTAGTTTTTTGCCACAGTTAACGGCAACTAAAGCGGTTGATAAAACCAGTTTTGAGCCTGTGGCAGGACAGTCCTACGATTTAACTTATAGCTTGAATGTAAAGAATAGTTCAGCACGTAATTCAGGTACAAAGACCATTGAAGTTGATGGGAAAACCATGAATGCAGTTGTGTTGTTAGACGAATTACCAGCTAATACAATCTTTAAATCTGCGAAACCAAGTAATTCAAATGCCTTGGTCTTATATCCATTGGGACAGGACAAGTTTACCCAGCAAATTCCGTCAGATAAATCTTTAATGAATACGCTGGTGGTAGCATACCCGCATGCTTTAGCGGCAAATAGCACCGAATCTGTTGAACTGGTTGTGACCATGAATCCTAACGTGAGTCACACTTCAATATCAAACGTGTTTAGTGTAGAACATGGTTTGATTTCTAATCTTAAAAAAACAGTTTCAAATGAAGTTACAACCACGGTGGGTGGTAGTGCTTCTATTACTAATAACAGTAAAAATTATTCCAATATCTTGGCGACAGGTAGTTTAAATCAACCTTTATATATTGCAGCTAACAGTGCGATGTGTAATGCCTCTCGTAGTAGTACCGATAAGGTTAAAATTAAAGTCCAGTCTACGTTGACAAGAGATGTAGAATACGTAGAAGGGATTGAAACAGGAAATAATACTGGGGTATTTCATTTTACCTTGGCAACACAAGAGTCTACGACAATACATGTGAATGATCAGATTTTACAAACGGTAAAGCGTGATCAGGTACTGGTTTCTTTAACGGATTGTTTAGATGAAAGTAGCAATTCAACCAGCAGTATAAGCAATGTTGATACGACGGTATTGATTGATCCCTATGGTGTTGTTTTTGATGCTAAAACCAATTCACCTGTAGCGGGTGCGACAGTGACTTTGTTGGATGCTAATGGTAATCCTGCAGAAAATGTGGCTTATAAATTAGATGAAACTACTGGCGAGAGAGTTGTCATTCCTGCAAAGCAAGTGACCAATAGTGAAGGTGAGTTCGTATATCCATATGTAGAGAATGGGACTTATAGCCTTTATATTGATACCTCGACTATTTCTGGATCGACCAGTTATAAATTTACCAGTGACAAGACGATTTATAATAATTTTGATAATCGTGTGGTTGATAGTTCATGGTCTTATGGTGGAAACTTTAGTTTAAAGACGGGCGATGCTGCGCTAAACATTGACATTCCAATTGATCCTGTCGGTATTGTTGTCCCCAGCAATGATAAGTTAGTCATTAAAAAAGAAGTTGTTGGTAGTAGTACTGCAGAAATTGGTGATTTTAAAGATTATCAGATTACTGTGGCAAATATGGGTGACTCGACCTTATACAATGTCGATATGAAAGACACATTGCCACGTGGTTTTGTTTATGTTTCTGGTAGTACCCGAGTCAATGGACAGAAAAATACAGATCCTCAAGGTGGTAAAGGGCCTTATTTGACCTTAGGTTTGGGGACATTAACGCCGAAGCAAGAAGCTAAAGTGCAATATCGTGTTTATATCGGTCCGAATGCCTTGAGCGGAGATGGCATTAACCGTGTTTATGCACAGGACAATAAAAATACGGTTTCGAACGAAGCACAGGCTGCCGTTAAAGTTTCCCCTGGTGTCTTTAGTCCAGATGGCTTTATTGTCGGTAAAGTCTTTAGTGATTGTAACCGTAACGGCGTTCAAGATGCAGGAGAACGCGGTGTACCAGGTATCCGTATTTATATGGAAGATGGTAGCTTTGTCGTCACGGATCGCGAAGGGAAATACAACTTCTATGGCATTCGCCCCATTACGCATGTACTAAAAGTTGATAATACGACTTTACCAAATAATGCAGAATTGGTACTGATTAATAACCGTCAAGCTGGTGATCCAGCCAGCCGTTTTGTAGATTTAAAACGTGGCGAGTTACATCGTGCCGACTTCGCTATTGCCGATGCTTCAGGTGAATGCAGCCAAGCCTTGGCAGAGCAAATTGAAGACCGTCGCAGTAAAATTGATGCTCAGTTAGATGCACTAGAGCAGACCTTACGTCAAGATTTAACAGTTGATCCGCTCAGCAACTCAGTTTCAGATGTACAAGGTCAACCTGCAAGTGGTTGTATTAGTGCAGCAGGGGCTTCAGCCAACTGTAATATTGAATATAAAAAAGATCAGATTAAAGACATCAAAACAGTTCAAATTGAGCCAGTAAAAGCACCTGTTGTTTTAGATTTAGAGCAAGAATTAGAGCGTTCTGAATCAAATCAACTGGCAATTTTAAATTTGAAAGAGCAACAGATTTTACCTACACCGCAAGCTACGATTCAGGTTAAGGGTGGTTTAGGCACTGACATTCGTTTATTTGTAAATGATGAACAAGTGTCGGAAAAGCGCATCGGTAAAAAAGCGGCTTATCAAGAGCGTGGGACGACAGGGTTAGATTTTATTGGTGTGCCTTTAGTGGCTGGAAAAAATACCATTACAGCGCGTCAATACGATAGCTTTGGTAATATGCGTGATCAGCAGCAAGTGACTGTGATTGCACCTGATGCCATGAGCCAATTGACGACACAACCTGTTGAACAAGCAGTTTATGCCAACGGTAAAGATATTTATCAAGTCGTGGTTAAGGTACTTGATCAGTATGGGACACCTATTGCGACGCGTACCCCGATTACACTGGAATCATCCATAGGCATAATTCAACTCAAAGACCTTGACCCAGATAAACCAGGCGTTCAAGTTTTTGCAGAAGGCGGGTCCTTGGTAGTACCAGTGCTTGCACCGTTGGAAGCTGGGGCTGGTGTATTGCGTGTGCGGAGTGGTATTTACGAACAAACAGTACCAGTACGCTTTTTGGCAGAACTACGTCCAATGTTGGTTGCGGGGATTATTGAAGGTTCTTTTGCGTTAAATAAGTTTGATCCTAAAAATCTGTCGCAAACCTCAACTCAAGATGGTTTTGAAGAAGAATTAAATGATTTGTCGAGTTCAGGTGATGGTGAAACTGCCATTCGTGGGCGCGCAGCTTTATTCCTAAAAGGCAAAGTGCGTGGCGATTATTTACTGACTTTGGCGTATGACTCAAGCAAAGAAAATAATCAACGCTTGTTCCGAGATATTCGTCCAGATGAATATTACCCAGTGTATGGGGATGCATCTGCCAAAGGTTTTGATGCGCAATCGACCAGTAAACTTTATGTGCGTGTAGATAAAGGTCGTTCATATGCCATGTATGGCGACTATGTGACACGTACTGAAAATGATGAAGGGCTGTCCTTAGGGCAATACAGTCGCTCTTTGACAGGTTTGAAATCAGTATTAGAAGGTGATCGCTATCAAGTCGCGAGCTTTGCTGCACGTACCAATACCACACAGGTGGTGAATGAACTCCGTGCAATGGGCGTTTCGGGTCCTTATGCCTTGGGCATGGACAGCAATGACATGCTTGAAAATAGTGAAAAAGTTGAAGTGATTGTGCGTGATCGTAACAATCCAGGGCTGATTATTTCACAACAAACCTTAACCCGTTTTAGTGACTATGAAGTCGATACTTATACCAACAGTATTTATTTAACTTCACCGTTAAGTAGCATTGATGAAAATCTCAATCCTGTTTATTTAAGAATCACCATTGAAACCGATCAAGGTGGTGAAGAATATACCGTTGCAGGTGTGAATGGCCGCTACAAGCTGAATGATAAAGTCACAGTTGGTGGTTCTTATATTCAAAATGATGACCCAATTGATCAGGAAAAAATAGCCAGTGCCAATACGGTCATTCGTTGGAATGATCAGACCAAATTGATTGCTGAATATGCGTATTCTGATCATGATTTGATGACTCTGGATCAATTAACAGATGTTAATGCTGCTAATACGACGAATACTTCGGGAGATGGTTCAGCAGCACGTATTGAACTCGATTATAAAAAAGACAATATTGATGTACGAGCCTATCATCAGCAGGCAGATGTAGGTTTCCGCAATGCGGCATCTTCAATTAGCTCTGGGCGCAAAGAAAGTGCCGTAAAACTGAATGCTCGTTTAGACCAATTCGGTGTATTACGTATAGAGGCTGTACGTACTGAAGACATTGCAAATGATGGTGTTCGCAACGGGATTAGTGCTTCGATTGAAAAAGCCATTAACCGTATTGTGAGTTTGGAACTGGGTGTTCGTTATTATAATGAATCATTAAATGCAGCGAGTGAATCAACGCAAAGTGTTGAAACTCCATATGATGGCACGACGCTTCGTGCCAAATTAAAAACAGCTTTACCTTTCGATGGTTCAAGTGCATTTATTGAATATGAGCAAGATGTTGCAGATAGTGATCGTCGTGTATTTGCGGTCGGCGGTGATGCACAAGTCTATAAAAATATCCATGCTTACGCCCGCCATGAATTTATCTCAAGTATTGGTGGTTTATACGAACTCAATGACACGCAAAAACGTAATACCACGGTATTTGGTTTAGACAGTCAATATATGCGAGATGGTTCAGTCTTTAGTGAATATCGTGTCCGTGATGGTTTGAGCGCACGTGAAGCAGAAGCAGCCATGGGTGTGCGTAATCGCTGGCAACTCAAAGAAGACTTATTCTTTAATACCAGTTTTGAGAAAGTGAAAGTTTTTGAAGGTGAAAACAAAGATTCATTGGAATCGACCGCAGCAACTTTAGGCTTTGAGCATTTATCCAATCCTCGTTGGAAAAATGTGGCACGCATTGAAGGGCGCTGGTCAAATCAAAGTGATAGTTATTTAAATACCTTAGGAACAGCCTATAAGTATTCAGATGAAGTGACCTTTTTGGCAAAAAATGTCTTGAACTTAACTGATAATAAATCTGCTGATTCAGGAGATCGTTTGATTAACCGTTTCCAGATTGGTGCGGCTTATCGTGATTTGGAAACCAATAAATTTGATTCACTTAGCAAAATTGAGTATCGCTACGAAAAGAATGAAACCACGCTAAGTGATCCTTATGAGCGTAATGCTTACATTATGTCACATCATTTAAATTATCATCCAACGCGTGATGTGCATGTGTCGGGTCAATATGCTGTGAAATATTTAGAAGAAACCTACGACCTATTGCAAAGCAGTGGTATGACGCAAATGCTGAATACGCGCTTCATGTATGACATTAATGATCGTTGGGATGCTGGTGTTAATGCAGGCGTGATGTGGAACAGTGTTTCAGATGGGACCAAATTGATGGCGGGCGTTGAGGTCGGTTATTTATTGGCAGCCAACCTTTGGGTATCTGGTGGATATAACTTTGTGGGTTATGAAGATAAAGATTTAACCGATGGCGATACCACCATGGACGGCGCTTATTTCCGCTTCCGTTTCAAATTTGACGAAAATATTTTTAATAAAAGCAAGGTAAGCATTAATAAAGCATTGGAGCCTAAATCATGAGGTTTCGAGGATTAAAAGCATTGTTGTGGGTTGGGCTGATTAGTCCATTGTTTTATGCCAATGCGGAAACAAACCCATCTACATATGTATTGTCGCATCAACAAACCCAGTCGAAAATCCATGAAGCACTTGGGCAAAGTATCGATGTAAAAGAAAAATACCAACTGGAAAAAGCACAAACATGGCTCAGTTATGCAGATCAGTTGTACAGTGAAAAGAGTCAGCCGAAAAACTTGGAAATGGTTTATCAGCAAGCGCTGAAGATCACCAATACCGACAACAGAGAGCAATTCGCAACTCAAACGCCCATTTTACCTTTTGCGCAGGTGATGCGCCGAGATTTGTGGGCTCGCATAGAAAGCATTAAAGTTCATGCAGGTTTTCAGTGTGCTTATAAAGTACTTGCTCAAGCAGAAGTTAAATTGGTTT
Source organism: Acinetobacter sp. NigerLNRRAM0016 (assembly GCF_054112845.1). Taxonomy (NCBI): domain Bacteria; kingdom Pseudomonadati; phylum Pseudomonadota; class Gammaproteobacteria; order Moraxellales; family Moraxellaceae; genus Acinetobacter; species Acinetobacter sp. NigerLNRRAM0016. Next base: position 50,544 of record NZ_JBSYVT010000012.1, on the reverse strand, counting down.
GGGGTGCAGCTGAATATTGTCAATTGGGATGGCGTCATTCACGTGAGATTTTTGCGTCCGCAGAGCGTTTGGTTGATCAGGCGGGGTATTTGGCACAGCATTGTGAAAATGACCACTATCTCGATCAGGCATTTAGTCCGGTCAAATTTGCAACTCTTGAGCAATTGAATGGTGTTAAAGGTTGCGAGGGGGTTAATCCAGTGTATTGGCCGTTAACTCCAAATCAATAGTCAGAGTATCATTGAATTTTATTCAGATTTAAAAAAGCCCTGAATTTGAATCTTTCAGGGCTTTTTTATTTCATAGCCAAGTTTATTTAATAAAACTCAATTCTTTGCTAATGCGCTCTAGCACAGGCTTTTTCTTGGCTTGGAATTGCGTTTTATTTTGCTGAATTAAATTATTTCCATGCGTATCAATCGAGATAATCAAAGGGCCAAATAATTTTACGCGGTTAATCCACAAAGTTTCAGGCATGCCCAAGTCTTGCCATTCAGCGCCTTCAATTTCCTCGACTTGAGTGGCAGCGAGTACCGCACAACCGCCAGGAAAAATGGCATGTACAGCTTTATGCTCCTGACAGCCGGCAACGGTTTCAGGTCCCATACCACCTTTACCTACAATCAGTTTTACGCCTGTTTGTTTGATAAACTCGCGCTCGAATTTTTCCATACGCATACTGGTGGTTGGACCAATGGAGACCATTTCAAAACTGCCATCGTCCTTTTTACGAACGATAGGACCAGCATGGAAAATGGCACCACCTTCCAAATTCACAGGCAGTTCACGTCCTTGTTCGATCAAACGACGATGCGCGACATCACGACAGGTGACTAAGCGACCTGTCAAATACACGACATCGCCAATTTTGAGATCTGCTAGATCTTCATCACGCAATGGGGTTGTGAGGACTTTTTTCATAGCACGACTCCTTCGTGTGACAGAATTTCATAAGTCATATCAGGGTTAATTTTGATTTTTCCACGACGGTGTGCCCAACAGCCAGTATTCACAGCCACGCCGATCGTCGATGGATGGCGGGCTGAAGATTCAATGTTCACTCCCATGACACTGTTATTGCCTGTGAGACCTTGTGGTCCAATCCCGATTTCATTCAAACCTTGTTCAAGTAAATCTTCCATTAAGGCAGCGCGAGGATTATCACTTTTTGAGTCGACTGGACGCATGATGGCTAGTTTTGATAAACGCGCTGCAGTTTCTACCGAAGTGGACACGCCGACACCGACGAGTAGTGGTGGACAAGCATTCACGCCACGTTCGGTAATCACATCCATTACAAATTCAGCTACACCTTCATAGCCTTGACCTGGCATCAGGACTTTGGCAGCACCAGGTAGGGTACAACCACCACCTGCCATATATACATCAATGGTGCAGCTGTCACTGTCAGGCACAATACGCCAGTCCAGCCATGGAATTTGCGTACCGGTATTGGTGCCGGTATTTTTTTCATCAAAGGTTTCTACAGCATTGTGACGTAATGGCCCTGAACGGGTCGCTTCAGCTGTGGCTTCACGTAGAATTTCTTGCAATTCACCCAAGAGCGGGAAATGTGCACCCGCTTCCACAAAATACTGAATCACACCCGTGTCTTGACAGCTTGGGCGATTGAGTCGATCTGCCGCTTCTTGGTTTTCATCCATCGAATCGTAAACGGACTTCGCCAAAGGATTTGTTTCGAGGGTTTTGAGTTCAATGAGTTTCTTTTTCACATCTTTGGGTAAGCGTTTACCAATGTAGGCGGTAAATTTGGCCATGGTGTCCGTGAGGGACTGTACGGCAAGTTCTTTGTCCATGGGAGGCTCCTTGTTAAGCGTTCAATTCAGTCAATCAATTCAAAAATAGGGTTAGGAATTACTTAATTCAGCTGCACTGACTTTGTCTTTTTTTTGGGTGAAACTTAAGACCAGTGTGATGACAGTCGAAAGAATCAGTAAACCTGCGACGAAATACAGCCCACCTGTGAAACTACCTGTTTGATCTTTGACCCAACCAATCATGGCTGGACCTGCGAACCCACCAAGGTTGCCAATCGAGTTGATGGTGGCAATACCTGTGGCTGCGGCAGCACCTGACAAGAACATGGTTGGCATGCTCCATAGTGGTGGTTTTGAGCAACTAATGCCGACATTGACAATGGTGAGTGCTGCGATTAAACCAATCACGCTACCCGTACCTGCGGCAATCACCAGACCAATGGCAGCGGTAATGCAAGCCAGTGCCACATGCCAAGTGCGTTCATTGGTTTTGTCGGAATGACGCGACCATAAAATCATGGCAACCACAGAGATAATTGGTGGAATGGCATTCAAAAGCCCTACGGTCATTGAGCTGACACCTAGTTCTTTAATGATTTGGGGTGCCCAAATACCAAGGGTATATAGACCTGCAGAGGTACCGAAATAAACCAGTGCCAAAGCCAGAACACGTGGGTTGGCTAAGCCACGAAGAATGCTGTGATGTTGCTGGTTGTCTTTGCTCGCATTTTCAGACTGCATGGTCTTGACCAACCACTCCCGTTCATCCTGTTTCAGCCAAGTGGCTTTTTCAGGTCGATCAGTCATGTAAAAGAACACTACCACGCCAAGAATCACCGCAGGTAAAGCTTCAATCAGGAACATCCATTGCCAGCCTGCCAGTCCCATAATGCCGTGCATTTCCAGTAAGGCAGCAGAAATAGGCGAACCAATGGCGGTGGCAATTGGCGCAGCAGCCATAAACAGGGCGATGACACCTGCACGATTGCGCGCTGGGAACCAGAAGCTGAGATAGAGAATAATGCCGGGGAAAAAGCCTGCTTCTGCGACACCCAATAAAAAGCGCATGACATAAAAACTGGTTGAGCTTTCGACAAAAGCCATGCCCCCTGCAATAATGCCCCACGTGACCATGACACGGGCAATCCAGATGCGGGCGCCGACTTTATGCAGAATAATGTTGGATGGCACTTCAAATAGGAAATAACCTAAAAAGAAAATCCCTGCGCCAAAACCGAGAATAGAAGAGGTAAAGCCCAAATCTTCTTTCATGGTAATGGCGGCAAAACCAATATTGACGCGGTCAATATAAGCAATTAAATACAAAATCATGATAAACGGGACAATACGCCACGTAATTTTACGTAAGGTCCGTTTTTCGATATCCATGTCCATGGCTTATCTCCATATAAGTAGCGTTTACCACTTGATTTGATGTCGAAACATCGCATCTCGTTTGGCGAAAAGGCTCCCCGTTGTGACACCGTAATCCTTACACGGTGGACTTTATGCTCTACTCAAGGTTCCTTGCTTAAGTGAGATCTTTTGTTTGGGGGGTAACGTGATATGGATAATAGAGACTTTGCAAAAGGGATGAATCGATATAAAGTTAAATCACTATTGCAAAAAACTGAATAATCATGAACTCAGATACGGAATTGGCATTTTTTTGCTTACTAATAAAACAAGGAAGTTTGGTTGCTACAGCACGTGAATTAAATTTAACACCACCCGCAGTGTCGCGGCGTTTGACGCAAATGGAAGATCGGCTGGGCGTGCGTTTGCTGAATCGAACTACGAGACGGATTAGCTTGACGCATGAAGGGGAAATTTATTATGAAAATGCGCTGCGGATTTTAAAAGAAATCGAAGATATGGAGCGCCGTGTGTCTAGTACTCGTTTTGCTCCTAAAGGTCTGCTACGGGTGAATGCGCCTTTGGGCTTTGGACGCTCTTATATTGCGCCTGCAATTTCGGATTTTGCCAAAATTTTCCCAGAAGTTGAGGTGCAATTGCAGTTGAGTGATCGTCCTGTCAATCTTCCTGATGAAGCGACGGATGTGGTGATTCGTTTTGGTGAAATTCCAGATTCACGTTTAATTGCACAGAAATTGGCAGCGAATCGACGCTTATTGTGTGCTTCACCGCTGTATTTAAAAAGTGTCGGGATTCCAGTAATGCCACATGATTTGACTGCGCATCAATGTATTGTGATTCGACAGAATGAAGCCGCTTATGGTAATTGGCGCTTAAATTTGGGTGAGCAGGTTGAAACCATTAAGGTACATGGCAATTTGAGCACCAATGATGGTGAAGTTGCCCTAAACTGGGCTTTAGATGGGCAAGGAATTTTGATGCGAGCGGAATGGGATGTTGCCAAATATTTGCGCAGTGGACGTTTAGTTCAAGTTTTAGAGCAGTTCAGCACTCCGCCCGCAGATGTGTATGCTGTCTATTTGGCACGCTTGCAAGATTCTCCACGGGTGGCGTATTTTTTAAATCACCTCAAAGACTATCTGGCAAAACACGTGGATAATTTGGTACAACACCGAACGCTGAATTGAACTCTGAATTGAACTCTGAAATGCTGATTGGTCTTTTAAAAATAAGTGCGTAATTGCAATTTAGGGAAATTTAAAACGTAAAAAAACCAAGACTGTTCATTTGAACAATCTTGGTTTTTGAAACTAAAGATTAAGCTTGAGCAGGTGCTTTTGCTAAAACCTCAGCCATTGCTTTGGCAACCACATAAACGTTGTTCATGTTTAAGCCTGCTACACAAATACGACCACTACGCACCAAGTAAATTGCATAATCTTCACGTAAAGTATCGACTTGTTCACCAGTTAAGCCTGTGTAGCTAAACATGCCTTTTTGTTCAACCAAGTAGTTGAAGTCACGGTCAGGCAGTGCTTTGGTGAGTTCATCTTTCAAAATACGACGCATTTTAATAATACGTTCACGCATTTCTTTCACTTCATTTTGCCATTGTTGATTTAATGCTGAGTCATTCAAGACTTGGTCAACCAACCATGCACCTGTTGTAGGCGAGCTAGAGTAGATACGACGTACAGTCGCTTTTAACTGACCAAAAGTGCATTGTGCAGATGCAGCATCATCACATACGAAGGTCAAACCACCGACACGCTCACCGTACAGAGAGAAAATCTTAGAGAATGAGTTGCTGACAATGAAGTTTAAGCCCGCTTGGTCAAGTGCACGAATCGCATAAGCATCTTGTTCCATACCTTCACCAAAACCTTGGTAGGCGATGTCTAAGAATGGAATCAGTTGACGTGCTTTTAATACTGCAATTACTTTATCCCATTGTGCAGGGGTTAAATCTGCACCTGTTGGGTTGTGACAGCAAGGATGTAATAACACCACGCTTTGCTCAGGCAATTGTTGTAAGCAAGACAACATGCCATCAAAATCTACACCACGAGTTTCAGCATCGAAGTATGGGTAGAAATGAGTTTTTAAGCCTGCGCCATTGAAAATGGCTACATGGTTATCCCAAGTTGGCTGGCTTACCCAAACTTCAGAATTTGGGAAGTAATTTTTTAAAAAGTCTGCACCAACTTTTAGCGCACCCGAACCACCTAAAGTTTGGATGGTCACAGCACGACCACTTTGTACTGCTGGGCTATTTTCACCGAACAACAAGGCTTGAATGGCATCACGGTAAGGTTTGAAACCTTCCATTGGTAAATATAATTTGGTTTTGCTTTGTTGTGGCTCAAGACGCTTTTGCGCTTCCATGATTGTTTCAAGCTGAGGCACAATACTGTCTTCGTTGTAGTAAAGACCAATACTTAAATTTACTTTACCTTCACGTGGATCGGTATTGAACTGTTCCATAAGCGACAAAATTGGGTCGCCTGCATAAGGAGGGATATGTTGAAACATGAAAAAATCCTTGATTGTTGCAGCTAGGGTCAAACTGTTCGCGCTTCACATCGCCCAGTTATCAATGCTGATAACTTAAGCCGATTCGCATGGGTTTTGCAAGACCAGATTCATGCTAGGCGAGTCTGGTCTTATATGGGGGAGGACAGGGTTTTATTCAATAGCCTTATTTAAAAGAACTATCGGTATTCAGAATTAAATTGGCTTCCGCAGCTTTGTGTTTACGTTGCTTCATCCAATACGCCAAACTTAAGCAGCCGACCCACGCAGGAATCATATACACCGCAATGCGCATGTCCGGGGTTAGGCTCATAATCACCAGAATACCCAGCATAAAGGCAATACACAGATAATTGGTGAAGGGATAAGCCAAGCTTGGGAACAAGGTGCTTTGTTGTTGCTGTTGCATGCTTTGACGGAATTTTAAATGCGTGATTGAAATCACCACCCAGTTAATTACAATTGCAGCGACCACCAACATCATCAGTAAACCAAAGGCTTTTTCTGGGAATACATAATTCAGCAAGACGCACAGCGCAGTCACCAATGCTGAAATGAGGACCGCATTCACAGGGATACCGCGAGCATTAATTTTCTTTAAGAGTTGTGGTGCATTGCCTTGTTCTGCCAAGCCAAGCAACATACGGCTGCTGCAATAGCTGGTGCCGTTATAGACCGACACCGCTGCGGTTAAAATCACAAAGTTTAAAGCTGTTGCGACACCATGGCTGTCTAACGAAGCAAACACCATCACAAATGGGCTGCCGCCTTGTGCCATTTGATTCCATGGGAATAAGGCTAAAAGTACAACTAAGGTGAAGATATAGAAAATCAAAATGCGGTAAATAATCTGATTGACGGCTTTGGGTAAGGTTTGCTGCGGGTCGCGTGCTTCTGCTGCGGTAATCCCAAACAGTTCAATACCGCCAAAGGCAAAGACAATTGCTGCCATGGCCATGACCAAGCCACTGACGCCATTCGGGAAGAAACCACCCAGTGCCCAAAGGTTGCTGATGGCAGCTTGAGAGCCTGCGCTGCCCGTTGCCAGCAAATAAGAGCCAAAACCAATCATTGCAACAATGGCAAGAATTTTGATAATCGAAAACCAAAACTCCATTTCGCCAAACAGTTTCACGTGGAGCAAGTTAATGACATTAATCAAAATAAAGAAGCCGAGTGCCGACATCCACGTCGGAATTTCAGGCCACCAGTATTGTACATACAGTCCGACGGCACTCAGTTCAGCCATGCAGACCAAAACATTCAGCACCCAATAATTCCAGCCAGACATGAAGCCAGCAAAGCGCCCCCAATACTTATTGGCAAAATAACTGAAAGAACCACTCACAGGTTCTTGTACCACCATTTCGCCCAGTTGGCGCATCATAAAAAACGCGATTAAACCGGCAATTGCATAGCCAAGAATGACTGACGGACCTGCAAGTTTGATGGATTGAGAAATACCGAGGAATAGACCCGTACCGATTGCACCGCCTAGGGCAATCAGCTGGATATGACGGTTGGATAAACCGTGCTTGAGCTGACCGTGATCATTGTGTGACATATGATTCTTCTCATCCTTGTCGTGTAATTATTTCCTAATAAATTACGTATATCATAAATTGATTAAAAAATAATATACAAGTGAAACGCCGAATTATTTTTTATTTCCCTTAAAAATAAAAAACTTAGACGCAATTTTGTATGCAGTGCTTACTGTTCAGCATCCATTCTTTCGCAGAAATGCACCAAATATGGGCGTTTATTGTAGCGAGTTCATCGCGGTTTTCTAGCCAATGGTGCTGCTTTAAACAGCACTTGAGTCGCATGGGCTAAGAGCTTGAAAGTGCAATTAATGAATAAAATTATGAATAAAGTAATTAAATTATATATTGCGTAATTTTATAAACTCAGTATGATGAAATGAAGTTGAGCCGATTGTCGCGGTGAAGTGGGTGAAAATTTTAAGTTAATCTCATGATTTTTATTCAATAAGTTTAATTTTATCCGCACAGTGAAGCGCAGAATATCGAGAAAATAACAAGGATGGCACTATCATGAATTCGCAATTGAGCTGTTTTATTCCTGTTCCAGCCGATTCAGATTTCACTATTCATAATTTGCCTTATGGCATTTTTAGTCGCACTCAGGATGGCGAGCGACGTGTTGGTGTGGCGATTGGTGAGTGGATTTTAGATTTGGCAGCTTTGGAGCAGGCAGGTGTTTTACGCCTGAGTGAGCATGAGCATTACTTTAATCAACCTAGTCTGAATAAATTTATCGCATCGGGTTCAAGCAACTGGCACAAAGTGCGTCGAGAGTTACAACAACTTTTGGCACTGGATAATCCTCGCTTGCAGAATGATGCCGATTTGCAGCAACAGGTGCTCTATAAACAGCAAGATGCCATCATGCATTTACCTGTACAAATTTCAGGTTATACCGATTTTTACTCTTCTAAAGAACATGCCACCAATGTCGGCTGTATGTTCCGCGATCCTAAAAATGCCTTATTGCCAAATTGGAGCGAGCTACCTGTTGGTTATAACGGGCGAGCCAGTTCAGTGGTGGTGAGTGGAACAGAGATTGTTCGTCCATCTGGTCAAATCAAATTGCCTGAACATGAGCGTCCAGTTTTTTCCGCGACACGTAAGCTGGATTTTGAATTGGAAACGGCTTTTATTGTCGGTCAACCAAGTCGCTTAGGTCAGCCGATTCATATTGATGATGCTGAAGCACATATCTTTGGCATGGTGCTGTTGAATGACTGGTCGGCACGCGATATTCAGCAATGGGAATATGTACCTTTAGGTCCGTTTAATGCCAAAACTTTTGCCAGTGCCATTTCGCCGTGGGTCGTGACCATGCAGGCCTTGCAACCGTTCAAAGTGCAGGGTCCCGTGCAAGAGCCACGTCCTTTAGCTTATTTACAGGAAAGTGCAGAAAGCAGTTATGACATTCAGCTTTCGGTAGAAATTCAAGCTGCACAAAGTACCAGTGCAGATGTGATTTGCCAGACCAACTTTAAATATATGTACTGGTCGATGGCACAGCAGTTGGCGCATCACACCATTGCAGGCTGTAATGTCAATGTCGGTGATTTGATGGGTTCGGGGACGATTTCGGGTTCAAGCAAAGATTCTTACGGTAGCTTGTTGGAACTCACTTGGAATACCACTGCACCTTTAACTCTAGCCAATGGCGAACAGCGTGGTTTCTTAGAGGATGGCGATACCGTCATTATGAAAGGTCATGCCGAAAAAGATGGGATGCGTGTTGGTTTTGGTGAAGTTCGAAATACCATTTTACCCGCTTTAAGTTTTGACTTTGCCGAAGCAGAGCAGGCACAGCATGAAACTGTATAGCTATTTTCGCAGCTCGGCGGCGTTTCGTGTTCGCATTGCCCTGAACTTGAAAGGCTTGAGTTATGACACCCAAGCGGTGCATTTGCTGAAACAGGGTGGTGAACAGCATTTGGCAGCGTATGCAGCACTTAATCCGAGTGAGTTGCTACCGACTTTATTGGATCAGCAATATGTCCTGATCCAATCGATGAGCATTCTGGAATATCTAGAAGAAGCTTATCCGAAGACAGCTTTGTTGCCTCAGGACCTGCATCAACGCGCTCAGGTGCGTGCTTTTGCCCAGCATATTGCTTGTGAAATTCATCCACTGAATAACTTAAGAGTGTTGCAGTATTTGGAGCAGACGCTTGCAGTGAGCAACAGCGAGAAAACGGCATGGTATCAACACTGGATTAAGCTGGGCTTTCAAAGCCTAGAGCAACAATTACAGCAATCGAATGGACAGTACTGTTTTGCTGAGCAGCCGACTTTTGCCGATTGTTGCCTGATTCCACAAGTGTATAACGCTAAACGTTTTCAAATTGATTTAACGGAATATCCAAAAATCCAGTCGATTTATACGCACTGTATGCAGTTGGCAGCATTTCATCAGGCTGCACCTGAACAACAAGCCGATTGGGAATAAAACAGAAAAAGGAGTTTGATTATGAGTTTTGCAATTAAAAAAATACATCATGTGGCTTACCGTTGTAAGGATGCCAAAGAAACGGTGCAATGGTACAAAACCATGTTGAATATGGATTTTATTTTGGCCTTTGCTGAAGATCATGTGCCATCGACCAAAGCCTTTGATCCCTATATGCACTTATTTTTGGATGCAGGTCAGGGCAATGTTTTAGCCTTCTTTGAATTGCCAACGCAGCCTGAAATGGGACGCGATGAAAATACCCCAGCTTGGGTACAGCACATTGCCTTTGAAGTGGAAGACTTGGCAGCGTTACTGGCAGCCAAAGAACATCTGGAAGCACATGGCGTGAAAGTGCTCGGCATTACCAATCACGGCATTTTCCATTCGATTTATTTCTTCGATCCAAATGGTCACCGTCTAGAGCTGACCTATAACGATGTGTATGCCGATGAAAAAATTGCGCGCATTACCGAAGAAATGAAGCTGGAAATGCTGGATGAATGGAGCAAGACCAAACGTGCGCCACAGCATACTCACTTTTTACATGAGGAAGAGTTAGGTGCTTAAAGCACGGTTCTGACTTTTTGGTTTTACCCTTGACTGCATTTTTGACCGAGTGCAGTTTTTTTTTTGCCGCGAGATTTGCCTGATGACCGTCGCGCATAAAAGTCCGTTAAAAGATGAGTTCAGTTTTTGCTAAATCTCAGGCATGATGTCACGGACCAATTTGTCCTTGTGTCGTCACACAAAAGCAAAGAAATGATTGAGAAAATGACCTTTAAAGAGCACATCAATGGTTGAAGAAAAGTTATCGGGTGGGGTGCAATCGCTTGAAGTCGGTTTGGCGGTGTTAAATGCGCTGCTCGAGCATAATCAACCGATTATTCTGAAAGATCTCTCGCACAAGCTGGAGATGCATCCAGCCAAAGTCCATCGCTATCTGGTGAGCCTGATTCGTATGAATTACGCCAAACAACTGAATGATGGACAATATGCACTGGGCGATCAGGCGTGGCGTTTAGGTCTTAACTGTATTCAGCATACCGATGCCTTGCAGCAAGTGCAGTCGATGATTTATGCCTTGCAAGCCAAGATTGGGTGCAGCATTCAAATCAGTAAATGGTCACCGCGAGGGCCGTTGGTGGTGCAGTCGCTTGAATCTAATCATCCCATTGCGATTGTAACCAAAGTCGGTTCGATCATGCCGTTGGTCAACTCAGCTTCGGGACGGGTCTTTGCGTCGTATTTACCTGAAACCGTGATTCGTCCCTTAATGCAGGCAGAGTGGGATAAAGCGGCGACTTTAGGTCTGGCACTGAAACCTGCCAACTGGGATGAATTTAGCCAGTTAAAACAGCAGATTCGTACGGAGCAAATGGCTTTGGCGAAAGGGGATTTGCTGGTCGGTATCAATGCCGTGGGTTTACCCGTTTTTAATGCACAAGGTCAGATCGAGTTTTCTGTGGTCGCGATTGATAGCGAAACCTTTTTGCCACTGCATGTAGGCAGTGAAAAAGTACAGTTATTGCAGCATGAAGTGGCTGCCATGAATCAGTTTATTCAAGCCCGTTAACATGGCTGGTGTGATCGATTAAAAAAGGCGACTGAATTCAGTCGCCTTTTTTGTGTACGATGCCGGCTTAAATGGGTTCGCCTGCTTCGTTCACTGGTGTTGCTGTTTAAACCAGTGGCTTAAACTTGCAGTACGCCACGACGGATTTGATCGCGTTCGATGGATTCAAACAGGGCCTTGAAATTGCCTTCACCAAAGCCATCATCGGCTTTACGTTGAATAAATTCGAAGAACACAGGTCCCAGCATATTTTGCGAGAAGATTTGCAGGAGCAGTTTCTTCTCGCCATTTTGGGTAGAACCATCCAGCAAAATACCACGTTGTTGCAGTTCTTCCGTCGGTTCACCGTGATTTGGTAAACGCTCGGGCAACATTTCATAATAGGTATTTGGCGGCGGGGTCATAAACTTCATGCCGAGGCTTTTGAGTTTGTCCCAAGTCCCAATCAAATCATCAGTGATAAAGGCAATGTGTTGAATGCCTTCGCCATTAAAGTCCGCCAAGAACTCGGCAATTTGCCCATTGCCTTTGTCCGAGTCTTCATTTAATGGAATACGAATTTTGCCATCTGGGGCAGTCAAAGCCTTCGAGGTCAATCCTGTGTATTCACCCTTAATATCGAAGTAACGGATTTCTTGGAAATTGAAGATTTTTTCATAGAAATTTGCCCAATATTCCATGCGACCTTTGTAGACGTTATGGGTCAAATGGTCAATTTCATTTAAACCTGTCCCGACAGGGTGGCGGTCGACGCCTTCAATAAACTCGAAATCATTTTCATAGATGTCACGGTCAACTAGGAAGATTGGCATCCCCCCAATCCCTTTGATGGCTGGGATATTCAGCTCCATTGGACCGACTTTGCTATACATCGGTTCCGCACCCAATTCTAGCGCTTTGGTAAAAGCCTTGGCGGCATTGCGAGTTTTAAAGCCCATGGCACAGGCAGAAGGACCATGTTCTTTAAAGAAATAAGAGGCATAAGATTCAGGCTGGTAATTCAAAATAATATTGATATTGCCCTGACGCCATAAGTATGCATTTTTGGATTTATGCTTTGCGACTTTGCTGAAACCAATGGTTTCAAAAATTGGATCAAGCTCATTTTCCTTGGCTACAAACTCAATAAATGCAAATCCGCATAATTCTAATGGGTTTTCTAAAATATCCATCTTATTTCCCTCTTGTCGTGAATTGACGAGTCCAATGTTCAGGGTGTTTTTTTTGATGTGAAGAACAGCCAGTGTTCGGCTCAAAGATCTTGACTGAGGTGCATGGATCCCATGACCGAGTTCAACTTCCTGTTACACATCCTGTGTGACGTTTTACGACTGTAGCAAGGTATACCGCAGGCTCAGATACTGTATGACTGACGATGGTGTTACGGTGCTGGTTTCGCTGCTTGTGATATTCCTTTTCACATGTCTTCACATGTCGTTGTTTTGCTTGTGCTGTATATGCATCAAAAAGGTGCATTAAGGCAGACTTTATGTTGAGAACAGCTTACTCAATCCAATTAAATTATGCAATACATAATTTAATTATGTTATTTGTAATTTTGTTTTGCGGTATGGAGATACTCGCATGGCATCATCTTCGATATGAAGTAAGATGCTGATCCTCTGGTAAAGTTAAAATAGATAAATAAAAACAATAGCTTGAATTGTTTTCTTGATTTCACCTATTTCAATCCTTCGTAGAGGCATCGTCCTGTTTGATTCGAATACATGACAGCAAAACCGTTGTGCCTCGTTTAATTAAAGCAGATTATGCGTAATTGTATAATCGATAAACACCAAAATATGCAACAAAATTGTGCATAAAATTATTAAATGCACCATTATGTGTATTAAAAATCAAATAATGCATGATATGTGCTTATTTCTCGTTAAGCAAAACCTGCGGATTTAACGCTAATTTGTAGAAAATTGTGTCCATATAAGAATGTAAATGGCTGGATTTAATGAAATAAAAAATCTTTAGAAGTTTAAATATGCATATTTATTTTATATTGGTACGTAATTTGCATTAAAATTGCGTATTGTATGTCTTGGATTTTCTTATGGACAACCAACCTTTATCAAATCCTGCCGTTTTGGCATCTCTCCCAGCCCCAATGTCACATTCCAAAGTAGAAGACGTGGTGGCACTCTTTATTGGGACGTTCCTGTTGTCCTTTGCGATTAATATCATCCAGCAGGGTGGCATTATGACTGGCGGTACAGCGGGTTTAGCCTTGTTATTGCATTATGTGTTTCACGTGTCTTTCGGCACTTTGTTCTTCTGTATCAATATTCCATTTTTCTATTTGGCGTATAAAAAGATGGGCTTGCAATTGGTGCTGAAAACCGTTGCTGCGATTGGTTTGGTGTCATTCTTTGCTGAACTCAATCCGAGCTTTTTTAGTCTGGAAAATATTAACCCGATTTATGCCTCATTGATTGCCAATATTATTTTGGGCGTCAGCTTTTTAATTTTGTTCCGTCATAAGTCGAGTATGGGTGGGATCAATTTATTGGCGATGTTCATGAATGAGAAATATGGCATTTCTGTGGGTAAGTTCCAGATGTTTGTGGATATCAGCATTCTGATTGCATCTGCGTTCTTCGTCGATTTCAATTTGTTGATGATTTCGATTATGGGTGCGGTGGTGTTGAATATGATTATTGCCATGAACCATCGTAAAGATCGTTACGTCGCGTCTTAATTGCTGTTTTTAAGGGAGAGTTGGGCAAACCAGATTGGATTTGTTTTTCTCTCCCTGTTTCTATAAAGTAGTTTGCAGTGAAAAATACGATTTTTCAGTAGTTTGATAACAAGATTCTGGGATAGATGATGAGCGATGAACTGGACGATTACGATCGTAAAATTATTCAGCAATTACAGCAAAATGGTCGTTTAACCAATCAAGAGCTGGCAGAGTTGATCGGTCTTTCGGCTTCACAATGCTCACGCCGTCGTGCCACGCTGGAACAAAAAAAGATTATCACGGGCTACTATGCGCAAATTGCCTTGAAAGCCGATCCATCGCCAATTACGGGCATGATCGAGGTCAGCATTCGTAATCACTATGATGATGGTTTTGAGAAATTCTTGGAATTTATTCTGGATGAGCCGCGCATTCGTGATGCCTATAAGCTCACAGGTACCTCGGACTTTTTGCTGAAAGTGGCAGTCAAGAATCTGGATGAAATGTCGCAACTGATCAGTAAAATTTCATCGCATCAATTCCAGATCAACGACATCACCACCTCGATTGTGCTGGAAAAACTCAAAGAAAACTCGATTGTATTGTCCAATCCTGCATCCAATAGCGAAGCGCTTTAACTGACTTGCTGGGTTTTGTCTGATTTCAGTCAAAACCATTCAGCATGAAATACATAGAAGAAAAACGATTCTTACGCTACAATTGAGCCTATTTTTGTCTCACCTGACAGTGTTATGTCGCGTGTCATTTGCGCGAGCATCGCTGTGTACAAATTGCAGATTTCCTCCATGTTCAAAGATCAATTATTGAAAGAAGTTCAGGCACGCCGAACCTTCGCGATTATTTCCCACCCCGATGCGGGTAAAACCACCATGACAGAAAAACTGCTGTTATGGGGTAAAGCCATTCAGGTGGCGGGTATGGTAAAAAGCCGTAAATCGGACCGTGCTGCGACCTCGGACTGGATGGAAATGGAAAAAGAACGTGGTATCTCCATTACTACGTCTGTGATGCAGTTTCCGTATAAAGATAAGATGATCAATCTTCTGGACACCCCAGGACACGAAGATTTCTCGGAAGATACCTATCGTACCTTAACCGCGGTCGACTCTGCACTCATGGTGATTGACGGTGCAAAAGGGGTCGAGGACCGTACCATCAAATTGATGGAAGTCTGTCGTATGCGCGACACGCCGATCATTTCATTTGTGAACAAAATGGACCGTGAAATCCGTGAGCCTTTAGAGCTGCTGGATGAAATTGAAAGCGTTCTTAAAATTAAATGTGTTCCTTTGACTTGGCCGCTGGGTACAGGTCGTGACTTCGCAGGGGTATTTAACCTGATCGAAGAAAAATTCTATGTTTATAAAGCAGGTTTCGGTTCAACCATTACCGAGATTGAAGTGCGTGACGGTTATGACCATGCTGACCTACGTGAAAAAGTCGGTGAGTTGGCTTGGGCAGCCTTTGAAGAATCTTTAGAACTGGTACAAATGGCGAATGAACCGTTGGACCGTGAAGAATTCTTGGCTGGTCGTCAAACCCCGGTATTGTTTGGTACTGCTCTCGGTAACTTTGGTGTTGATCATGTACTGGATGCCTTTAGCAACTATGCGCCTGAACCGAAAGCACACCCGACTCAAGACCGTAAGGTGGAAGCGACTGAAGAAGGTTTCACTGGCTTTGTCTTTAAGATTCAAGCCAATATGGATCCGAAACACCGTGACCGTATTGCCTTTATGCGTATTTGTTCAGGCAAATATGAAAAAGGTCTGAAAATGAAACACGTCCGTTTGGATAAAGACGTGCGTATTAGCGATGCATTGACCTTCCTTGCGGGCGAGCGTGAGCATTTGGAAGAAGCGTGGCCAGGTGACATCATTGGTTTACATAACCACGGCACCATTCAAATTGGCGATACCTTTACTTCGGGTGAAAAACTGCAATTCACAGGCATTCCACATTTCGCACCTGAAATGTTCCGCCGTGTACGTTTAAAAGATCCGTTGAAGTCAAAGCAGTTGCAAAAAGGCTTGAAAGAGTTGTCTGAAGAAGGCGCAACGCAAGTCTTTATGCCACAAAACAGTAATGACCTGATTGTAGGGGCGGTCGGTGTACTTCAGTTTGAAGTGGTCGCGTTCCGCTTGAAAGAAGAATACAAGGTCGATTGTATTTATGAGCCTGTCAGCATCAATACTGTGCGTTGGGTATCTTGTGATGATGACAAGAAATTCAATGAATTTAAGAAAAAAGCACATGACCAATTGTCTGTCGATGGTGGTGGGCATTTAACTTATCTTGCACCAAGCCGAGTGAATTTACAGCTCATGCAAGAACGTTATCCTGACATTGTGTTCCGCAATACCCGCGAACACTAAAGTCAGCCAGACAGCCTCTTTCAGGAGGCTGTTTTTACATGGTATTTCATTGAATTGGTGACCTTGCATCTGAGGCAGCCTAGCGTGTGGTCGAAATGAAGAACAACAACATTATTCAAATTACTGTTTTGGTGTTGGCAGGATTAGCGGTGTCAGCGTGTGATTCTTCCAAACAGTCACAAGATCAGCAGAACAGTGATTCAGCTTCTATTTTTAAACAGGACAAAGCTGAAGTTTTGCCTTATCTGCACATTCAGCAGCAACCCGCTAAAATTGCCTTACCTTTTTGTGAAACCAAAAATTGTATTGATATCGATATTCAAACCTTAGTCACTCAAGATCAGTGGCTCAATGATTGGATGGCGAAAACTCAAGCCATGGTGATTCAAGATCAAATTGGTTTAAAGCAGAACATGAGCTTGCAGCAAGCTGTGAATGCTTATGTGAAAAAGTCGGATGATTGGCAGGCGAAGTATTCTAAAAATCCTGCCTATCAGTTGTCCTTGTATACCCGTATTGCCTATCAGCGCAATGAATACGTGCTGTTGCAAGTGGGGGTCGATAGCAAGCAAGAAGATGTGAAAGTCAATGAGCGCTATTATTTTGCTGTTGCAGATCGCAAGAAGCAGCAAGGCGTCACGCTACTTGACATTATCGAGCCAAAGCAGCAAGTTTATATGAATGAATTGGTGCAAAAAGCCTATCAGGATTGGTTAAGGCAACAAACGCCAGAAGCGCGACAAAAAGCGCCGAAGAAATTGTATTGGGGACAGGCCGATTGGTTCTTTGACAGTGAAGGCATTGGTTTGCATTACCGCAGTTTGCAAATTGTGGATGAGGGTAAGCAGCTAGATATTTACCTGACCAAGGCGCAAACCCAGCAAGTTGTAAAAGCGGATATTTACCAGACCATGTTTTAGTTGATGTAAATTTTTAGTTGCTGTGAATGCAGTGTGGCTGTAGGTCGATTGAAAAATGACAATAGGTTTGAATCAAATGACAAAAAATAAAATGCTTGGCGCGGTCAGCATCGTCACGGTAGCTGTGCTACTCAGTGCATGTCAGCCTAAAAAAGTAGAATCGGAACAGCCTGAAACGGCAGCTTCATCGGCATTAGAACAACAGCAAGCTCAGCAATTGATTGGAGATTCGGAAAAACTTGCGCTGAATTTGCCCGAGTGTGATGATAAAAACTGTCCAGAAATGACCATTGAACGCCTGAGCAGTAATCAGCCGTTTATTGACGCCTATATTGATGCGGAAATTCTGAAACAGGTCGAGCAAATTTTAGCTATTTCTCCTGAGTTAAGTGATGCTGAGGCTGCATCGACTGCGAAAGCCTCGGAAGTCGCCGCATCGCAAGCCGTAGTTCAAGCCGCAACGGTGAAGCAACAGCTTGAGCAACAATTACAACCCTATACCCAAACCTTCTTAAAGTTAGATCAAGAGATCAAAGCACTCAGTTCCAATCATAAAATTAGTGTGATGATTAAGCCGACCATTCTGAATGCCAAAGGACCTTTGGTCACGGTGGTCTTGAATACCAGCAGTTACTTGGGCGGTGCACACGGTTCATCGTCACAGCAATACTATAATTTCGATTTAGAAAAACAAAAGCTGGTGAAATTGGATGAGGTGCTGGCACCAAATCAGTTGGCTGCGCTGGAAAACCAAGCCCATGAAGCGTTTAAAACGTGGGTGATTGAATCCAAACTGGCGAACGACGTGTCGGAATATGAACAGGCTTGGAAATTTAAACTCAGCGATAATTATTATTTGAGCCAGCAGGGCTTAATTTTGCAGTATGGCGAATATGAAATTGGCCCGTATGTGGTGGGTTTACCACGCTTGACCATTCCCTATGATCAATTGCAAACCATCCTGAAAAAACAGTATTTACCTGAATTTGTCACTGAGGCCGCTGCAAGCGCTGCCAGTGCGCCGAGCCAGTAATCGGGTGCTGCATGCTGCCGCGTTTATTTGATACGCATACCCATTTTGATGTTCCTGATTTTGATTCAGATCGGGAACAGTTGGCGTATCAGGCAAAAGCAGCAGGAGTGGAGGCATTGGTACTCATTGGTTTTGTGGCTTCACGCTTTGCAGATTTGCTGCATACCCAACAGTTTGTGAATGGTTTGTCACAGGCACCGCAGGCTTACCTTGCTCCCGGCTTGCATCCTTTTTATATCGAACAACATCAACCTGAACATTTACTCCAGCTTGAACAATTGTTGCAGCAACAGGACTGCGTTGCAGTGGGAGAAATTGGGCTAGATACCTTTTTGCCTGAACATAAACAACCCGAAATATTTGCCAAACAGCAGGATTATTTTCAGCAGCAATTGGAACTGGCGCGGCAATATCAAAAACCAGTTTTATTGCATATTCGCAAAGCACATGCCGAAAGCATTGCCCTATTAAAACAGCAAAAATTTCAATTGGGTGGGATTGCTCATGCATTTAGCGGTGGGGTAGAAGAAGCCAAGGCACTGATCAAGCTCGGTTTTAAAATTGGCGTGACTGGACAAATTACCAATCCCAATGCGAAAAAACTGCATCGAGTGGTACAGGAAATCGCGGCTGAACATTTGGTGCTGGAAACCGATTGCCCCGATATGACACCGCTGTGTTGCCAAGTTTCAAACCTAGAACGAACCCGTAATACCCCTGTGAATTTACCTTATGTGTTAGCGGGTCTGGTACAAAGTTTACAGTGCGATGAGGAAACCTTAGCAGAACAACTCTGGCACAATACCCAGCAGTGTTTACGACTGGACAATTAAAATAAAGTCGTAGGGAAATTACTAATCCACAACATTAAACCAGATGATTTGACCTACATTATAAAAAGAACAATGGAATAAAAATAGCCATGCAAGCCGGAGGACACACCTATGGCAAAGTATAGTCAAATCAATAGCTTCAATGCCTTACAATCTTTCAGCATCGGTTCAAAAACCTATCAGATTTTTAGTTTGGCGCAAGCCCAGCCACAACAGGGTGATCTGTCCCAACTGCCTAAGTCCGTAAATTTATTTAATACTGCCACACGTGCATGAATCTCATTGACTTGGCTTTGAAAGTTTCTCGCACTGAGTTTATCCCCTAATAATTTGATGCAATGCATCTTGGTTTCAACCAAACTTCGCCGATGATAGCCTGGCCATTTCTTCCAAATAGTTCTTCCCAAACGCTTAACTGTTCGAAGCAACTCGTTGCGTTCTAGCGAGCTCATCTTTTTATCTTTCCAAGGCTTCGCATTTTTTCTTGGTGGAATCACTGCTTGTGCTTGCCGATCCGCAATGGCCTGTCGGCACTGCTTGGTATCATAAGCTCCATCGGTATATACGGAATGCAGTTGTTCATCTTGTGGAATCTGATCAAGTAAATCACTAAGCACCTGTGAATCACTCACATTGTTGGTTGTGAGTTGAACTGCGCGTATTTGTAGGGTTTTAGCATCAATACCAATATGTAATTTACGCCATTGTCGACGATATTCAGGCTGATGTTTTTTACGCTTCCATTCACCTTCACCTAAAAACTTCAAGCCCGTGGAATCGACGAGTAGGTGCAGCCCATTACAACTCTTTTCATAACTAATTTGAATATCAATATGCTTTTGTCTTCTACAAATGGTGGAATAATCTGGAGCTGTCCAATCTAGACCGCACAGATGAATGAGACTTTGAACAAAGCCAGTGACCATACGTAAAGACAAACGAAAGAGAGATTTAATCATTAGACAGCATTGAATGGCTGCATCAGAATAGGTTTGATTTCGACCTTGTTTACTTTTTGGTTGAGCATACCATTGAGTCTTGGGATCAAACCAAATGGCAATATTTCCACGATTAATGAGTGCTCGGTTATATGAAGACCAATTGGTTGTACGATAAATCTTAGGTGTAGGCTTATTCATTTGAAAATTATATTGTGGAATAAGCCTTTAGAGATAGGTTTGTGCAACAAAGCCCTTTTAATCAGTGAATTTGATTTTGTTTGTTGATGTGTATTTTTGTTAATAATTGTGAGAGATGAAGATTCGTTGTGTATTTTATTTTAATAAAAATGCGTTTCTAAAACATAGAACATCTAATAAATTGAGGGAGAAGTGATGAATAAGATTTATAAATTGTTATGGAGTACTACATTAGGAGCATGGATTGTAGTTTCTGAAACAGCAAAAGGTCAAAAAAAGTCTTCGACCAAAACGGTCATTAAAACTTCAGCTCTAGTTTTATCAATTTTATATGCAGGAACGTCTCAAGCTGCTGATGAGACTGTTGATGGGAATCTGACTGTAACTCAGACGGTAACTGCTGAAGGGAACATTTCTTCGACTACAGGGGATGTTATTGCCAATGGGGTGTCTTTAACTACATTAAATAATCAAGTAAACGATTCTACGACAGGTTTAGCGACAAAAGCCTCTCAAACTGATTTGGATACTTTAAATGATCAAGTAAACGACCCTACTACAGGCTTAGCAACAAAAGCCTCTCAAGCTGATTTGGATACTTTAAATGATCAAGTAAACGATCCTACTACAGGCTTGGCAACAAAAGCCTCTCAAACTGATTTAGATACATTAGATAGTCAGGTGAATGATGCCACTACAGGTTTAGCAACAAAAGCATCCCAATCTGATCTTATACAAACGCAAACTGATTTAAACGCATTGACAAACCAAACTTGGAACTTGCAAACCAATGGTGGAGGAGACACAGCTGTTAAATCCACAGATGCTATAAACTTTATAAATGGCAAGAATGTTACAGTGACGAATTCGGGAACAGAAATTACGATCGGTACAGTAGATAATCCCGAATTTACCTCTGTCAAAATTGGCGATACAACAAATAATACAACATTGACGAGCACTGCAAACGGATTGGATCTTGGAGGAGACAAGCTTACTAATATTGCAGATGGCGATATTGCAACAGGTTCTTCTGATGCTGTAACAGGTGGGCAGATTAATGATTTACTATTCGAAAGTGGTGAGGGTGTAAAATATTTTCATACAAACTCAACCCTCGATGATTCAGAGGCAGTAGGCATAGATTCGGTTGCGATTGGTCCAGTTGCAAAATCGCTTGGAGAGTCGTCTATAGCTGTTGGATATTTATCTAATGCTACAGGGGCGAATAGTATTGCTGTAGGCGATACTGCTAATGCATTAAATGATGCTTCTATTGCATTTGGTAAAGAAGCGAATGCGCTAGGTAAGAATTCAACATCGATTGGTAATGGTGGGCAAAGTCGAGTTATTACACCCACATATAATGTCTCGGGTACTCAGATTATTGCAATTAATGGTATAGCTGTGACGGCTACGGGAACAGATGTTTCCACAATCACGGAGATTAATGGAGTTCCTGTTTCACCGGCTCAAGTTACACAATTTATCACTGCCATGGGAAATGGCGCAAACATGTCGGTTGGAGATCAAAGTGTTTCTCTTGGTGCTTCTACTGTAGCAGGTGGTACTTCTAGTGTTGCAGTGGGAAATGCCGCATTGGCTACAGGAACCAATTCGACTGCAATCGGTAATGGGGCAAATGCAACAGGTGATAATTCTAATGCAATGGGGGTTCTTGCATCAGCATCTGATAACTCAAACGCCATTGGTAATTCAGCATCTGCAAATGGTTCTTCAAGTAATGCTATTGGTAATAAAGCTATTGCTGGTGGTGCTAGTGCTATTGCATTAGGGAATGGAGCACATGCGAGTGTAGCAAATGGTGTTTCAATAGGAAATGATGCTGGAGTTGGTTCAGTTAATTCAGGCACTTTTGACCGTAATGGGCATATCGCAATTGGTGCTGATTCAGGACAAAATATTAGTGGTAATCAATCTATAGCTATTGGTGTAGGTTCTGGAAGTAATGCAACCGTAAATACAGGAAGTTCAGATTACAATATTGCTTTGGGTTCGAAGGCAGGGGCAAATCTGATAGGCAATCAGAATATTTCAATTGGTCTTAATAGTAATAATGCCATAAGCTCTGAAAATGCCGTGGCAATTGGCTCATCAACAGTAGCAGGTTCAAGAAGTGTGGCAATTGGTTCGAGGGCTGTTTCTTCGCTAGGAGGTGTGGCATTGGGGGCTGATTCGCAAGTAAATGGTACTGATGGCGTGGCATTAGGTACTGATAGTCAAGCTACTCAAGATGATGTCGCTTTGGGTGCTGGAAGTACGGCTAATAGTAATTCTCTTGGAAGTGGCTATATTACGAATGTTTCAGCTGGAGCAGGTGGGTATAATATTATTTCAGTTGGTAATGCGCTTGAACAGCGTAGGATTACCAACGTTGCAGATGGTTCCGATTTGCAAGATGCAGTCACAGTTAATCAAATAAAAGCGTTGCAGAATGATATTATTCGCGTAACGGGGGCGACGGATTCGGATGGAAACCCCGCGAGTATAGGGAGTGACGGTACCTTACCTTTAATACAAGTTAATCTTTTAGATCCAGATACTGGTGATACAAGTAAGCTCGCAACCACGATTCAAGATGCTTTTGATTTATTGGGGACAGGGCAAATTGGCGGTATCGTGCCAGATGCAGTTCTATATAACTCAGATAAGACAGTAATAAATTTAGTGGGAACTGATGGAACCATTATCCGCAATGTGAAGGCGGATGCAAATGACCCAACATCAGCTGTCAATTTAGCCCAGTTAAAAGCAGCTGTTGTAGAGGGGGGCCTCAATACTTTTCGGTTAATACGACGGATATCAATAATATAAACAATACAGGTGCAAATGGTGAAAACTCTATAGCCATTGGCCCTAGTGCAGGTACAGCTACTGTTGCACCAAACAGTATTGCTCTTGGTAATAGTGTAATTGCAAGCAGAGAGCAAGCAATTGCAATTGGTTCAAATACAGGAGCTATTGGTATTTCATCAATTTCGATAGGCGATTCAACGATTGCAAATGGTGTAAATAATATTGCATTGGGCAAAAGTGCTCAAAGCAAAGGTGAAGATAGTGTAGTTATTGGAAATAGCGCTGAAGCAGACGGGACGAACGTAGATTATGCGGTTGTGATTGGTAGTGAGGCGGAAGTTAATACAGCTAATCAAGGAATCGCGATAGGCCGCCAAGCACTTTCACAAGGCGATAATGCCACTGCAATAGGATATCAGTCTAAAGCGAATGGTGCTCAGGGTGTTGCATTAGGTCGGTTTGCTAATGCAAGTGCAGAAGATAGTATGGCCTATGGTGATAATGCTCAAGCTTCTGGTGTTAGTTCAACATCTATAGGGTCGGATGCAAATAGTACAGAACAAGATGGTTTGGCTATAGGAACACAAGCAAAAAGCTTGGCAGCAAAAGCAACAGCGATTGGTCAAAATTCCGAAAGTGCGGGCGGTAATTCAATCGCTATAGGTGTGAGTAGTGTTAGCCGCGCTGATGATGCTACTGCGATAGGCAATAATGCGACTTCGAACGGTGTTAATGCCATAGCTTTAGGGAAGCAGTCAAATGCGAATGCATTGAATTCAATTGCTATCGGTACGGGTTCAACGGCACTTCAAGAAGATACTGTGGCTATTGGTAATAGTGCTTCAGTAACAGCCCAAGGAGCATCTGTATTTGGTAAGTCAGCCACAGCCTCCCATGAAAATGCTGTGGTTCTCGGTAACAAATCAGTCTCAGCTGCTTATGTGGCAACAACATCAACCGTCATCAATGATAAAACTTATAACTTTGCAGGAACTCCGGTCACTTCATCGAGTGTGAGTGTGGGAGATGTTGGGTCTGAAAGAACTATTGTTAATGTTGCTGCGGGGCGTATCAGTAGCACTAGTACAGATGCAATCAATGGCAGTCAACTGTACCAAACCAATCAGGCTATTGATGATTTGGCAGACACTGCACTGAGTTTTGCAGGTGATAGTGGCACCGCAGTTGATCGTAAACTTGGTGAGCAATTGAATGTTACTGGTGGTGCTACAGGAGTGCTTACCGATGGAAATATTGGTGTAGTGGCTGATGGTACAGATACCTTACAGCTTAAATTGGCAAAAGATGTAAACCTTACAGCACAAGGAAGTTTAACTGTTGGAACAACTAAAGTAACCGATGGTCAGGTTGAAATTAAAGATACTGCCAATAATAGTAATGTTAGTACCTCTACTCAGACCGTCATTACAGCAGGTACAAATACTAATACGAGCAATGCTAGTAGCGTTAACTTAAAAAATGCGACAAATAATGTATTGTTAAGTGGTACAACGGGCACGTTGACTGGGTTAACTAACAAGACACTAACCACAGCTGATTTTGCAACTGTCGGTCGTGCAGCAACAGAAGAACAGCTTCAATTAGTCAATGATACGGCACAAAATGCGATCAAGGGTTGGAATTTAACAACCAATAAAGACAGTGCTAGCAGCACAAATATTGCACCAGATGAGACTGTTGATTTTTCAAATAGTGATAGTAATTTGGTTATTAGCAATACTGGCGCAGATCTGGATTTGAAACTGGCTGAAGTAGTGAATGTGGGAGGGCTTCCTGGGGGGGCAACTATTGCAATTAACGGAAAAAATGGCACGATTACAGGTTTGACCAATACTACATTTGATCCTATAAATTATGTTGTTGGGCGTGCTGCGACAGAAGATCAGTTGGCTACGCCACTTACTTTTGTGGGAGATAATGCAGGGGTTAATGTTGATAGAAGATTAGGTCAGAGCTTAAGTATAGTTGGTGGTGAGTCTATTGGCACGAATCTGACTGATAATAATATTGGCGTGGTCGCAGATAGTACGGATAATAAACTGACTATCAAACTTGCCAAAGATATTAAGCTCGACAGTGTTAATGCTGGGGGTACAGTCATTGATAGCAAAGGTTTAACCTTTGTGAATTCAAGTGGCGGGGCAGTCCCAAATTCACCGAGTGTAACTGCTACGGGAATTAATGCAGGAACAAATAAAATTACTAATGTTGCTGCGGGTGATATTAGTGATAGTTCCATGGATGCAGTAAATGGTAGTCAAATTAAGCAGATTATCGATACTGGATTTACTGTTAGTACAAATGGAGATACAGCATCTAAAGACACTATTGCTTTAGGTGAAAATGTTGATTTCAGTGCGACTGATGCGAACATAAAAGTTACAAATACAGGCAACAACGGCATAACATTTGGGTTGGAGTCAGTCGTGAACATTGGACCTGCCTCAGGTGGTAATCCTGTAACTATAAATGGCAACACCGGAGATATAACGGGGTTAACAAATAAAACAACGACAAGTGCTGATTTTGCAACAGTAGGCCGTGCGGCCACTGAAGAACAACTCAAAGACATGCAAAATGGTTTAAGTGATGCTGGATTTGCTTTAACAGCCGAGGATGGTAATACAGTCACTAAGAAATTAGGTGAAAATATTGATGTGATTGGTGCGGATAGTAATATTAGTACCAAAGTCTCAGGCGGAAAAGTTCAGGTTGAATTATCTAAAAATATTGATCTGACTTCAGCAGGGAGCTTAACTGTAGGTAAAAGTGAAATTACTGATGGGAACGTTGAATTAAAAGATGGTAATAAAACCAATACCAGTACCGTAGACGGCACACTCGTGAGTGATGGAACAAATAACAGTTTGATTGGTGCTGGAAATATTAGCCTCAGCAATGGCATTTCTCAAACTCAAATAGGCCCAACGCAGATTATTGTGGGAGGTGCTAATTCAATCACTGTGAATGGTTCTACGGGAACCATTGGTGGTTTAACCAATAAAACTTTTGATCCGAATAATTTTGTCAGTGGGCAGGCTGCGACAGAGGATCAACTTAAATTGGTAAGCGACGCTGTACAGAATGTCAATAAAGGCTGGAACTTAACCACAAATGGAAAAAATAGTAGTCAAGTAG
Source organism: Acinetobacter sp. NigerLNRRAM0016 (assembly GCF_054112845.1). NCBI lineage: Bacteria > Pseudomonadati > Pseudomonadota > Gammaproteobacteria > Moraxellales > Moraxellaceae > Acinetobacter > Acinetobacter sp. NigerLNRRAM0016. The sequence goes on along the minus strand of NZ_JBSYVT010000012.1, from coordinate 24,305 downwards.
AGTCTGAAGATACTGTTGATTTTGCTAATAAAGATGGAAACATCAATATTAATAACAGTGGAAATAATGTCACTGTGGAGTTAGCTAAAGATATTAATGTCGATAGTGTAACAACGGGTGATACTGTGGTGAACTCAGATGGTCTTACCATTGCAGGTGGACCAAGTGTCACAAAAAATGGCATTGATGCAGCAGGGAATAAAGTGACCAATGTTGCAGAAGGAAGCATTGCGCAGAACAGTAAGGATGCTGTTAATGGGAGTCAGATACATGACATTATTGGCGATGGGGCATTCGAAGGCGGAGATGGTAATACCATTGTGAATATTGGTGGAACGGGAGCAACCAATATTAATGATGCAATTAGTTCGATTAACCAAAAAGCAGGACAACACTCTACCGTTATTTCAGGAAAAAATATAACAGTCTCTGAGACTACTAATAGCGCAGGCGGTAAAGAATATCAAGTTGCTACCGCTGATGATGTGACGTTTAATTCTGTTACCTCTAATACGGTCACAGCTAATACAGTCACAGCTAATACAGTCACAGCTAATACAGTCAAAGTTGGCGATGTAGTCATTGACCAGAATGGGATTAATGCAGGTAATAAAAAAATTACGAATGTAGCCGCAGGCGAAGTTTCAAGCACTTCTAAAGATGCAGTCAACGGTTCACAATTAAATGCTTCCAATCAATATATTACAGCTTCATTGGGTGGTGGTGCGAAATATGAAAACGGGCAATTCACAGCACCAACCTATAATGTAAATAATGGAACGTACAACAATGTTGGAGATGCATTAGGTGCACTCAATCAAGCAGATATAGATTTAGGCAATAGAGTTACAAATTTAGGAGATCGTATAGAGCAGATATTCTACGATACCAATGTGCGAATAGATGATGTAGAGAAAAAAGCCAATGCCGGTATTGCTGCCGCTATGGCAATGGAAGGTGCACCATTTGTAGCAGGAAAATTCACTTATGCTGCTGGAGCTGCATACCACGGTGGGGAAAATGCAGTTGGTATGACATTGCGTAAAACAGCTGATAATGGGCGTTGGTCATTTACTGGAGGGGTTGCAGCTGCATCACAAGGGGATCCTAGTTTACGGATAGGAGTGAGTGGTGTGATTGATTAACCCTGTATGCCAAAAACAACCATAGTTCAGTAATTTATTAAATACGAATGAGAATAAATACTATGAAAAACAAATTCTTATATTGCGTAATGTTGATGATTCTTCCAACATCTGTTTTTGCGGCTGAAGTTTCTACAGAACAAGAATCGCAGGTGAGTTTCCCTGAGGTAGAAAAAAGTTACCTTAAACAAATTAAGCGCTACGACGTTAGTGATATTACTAAGCTAGATATTGGTCAAAATAAGGATGAAATTAGGTCAATTTTGGGAAATCCTCAATTTAATGAAGGAATTTTTGGTACTAAGACATGGAATTATGTTTTAGATATTAGAATACCCAAAACTCAGGAATATAAGCGTTGCCAGTTAAGAATTGATTTTGATCATCAGTCTTTATCGGAACGTTTTAGTTGGAAGGGAAGTGACTGTGAAAATCTTGAAACATCGATTGAAAATACGGTAATTGCACCGCCAGTCATACCAGTAACCGAAACCCCGCCAGTTAAAACGACAAGTGATATTTTGTTTGAATTTGATCGCTCTGATGCGGCAGCGATTGTATCGGGCGTCGACTCAGTACGTGTGATTGCAGATCGCATTAATCAAGCAGCTGGGACGGATCCGGTTATTGTGACAGGATATACAGATCGATTAGGTTCGGATTCTTATAATCAAAAGTTATCTACAGCTCGTGCAAATACAATTGCACATTTATTAGTACAGTATGGCGTTGCCCCTCAACGTGTACAAATTAGAGGCAATAATGAAACTGAAGTATATCAGCAGTGCGATGGAAGTCAGCGTAGTTTGGAATTGATCGAATGTTTAGGTCCTAATCGACGAGTAAATGTCGATTGGTAAGCGCAGGATATTTATAGTCTTCAAAATATTGGAGACGGATATTCTATGTTGCGCGCTATTTTATCGGATGTGTTTAAAGTTCAGTACAGAGTTTAAACACAGATGAAATCCGATTGGCTAAGCAACTTTGGCAAAATACACAGCAGTGTTTGCGACTGAAAAATTAAAATAAAGGCATTGGGAAATTACTAATCCACAACATTAAACCAGATGATTTGACCTACATTATAAAAAGAACAATGGAATAAAAATAGCCATGCAAGCCGGAGGACACAACTATGGCAAAGTATAGTCAAATCAGTAGCTTTAATGCATTACAGTCTTTCAGCATCGGTTCAAAAACCTATCAGATTTTTAGTTTGGCGCAAGCCCAGCCACAACTGGGTGATCTGTCCAAATTGCCCAAATCTTTAAAAGTGTTATTGGAAAATTTATTGCGTTTTGAAGATGCAGTAACCGTCAAAGCCGACGATATTCTCGCGATTGTCGAATGGCAGCAGACACGAAGCTCGGAACAAGAAATTCAATATCGTCCTGCACGTGTCCTCATGCAGGATTTCACAGGTGTACCAGCTGTCGTTGATTTAGCAGCCATGCGGGCAGCGGTTGCGCAGGCTGGTCGTGATCCCAATATCATTAATCCTCTATCACCCGTTGATTTGGTGATTGATCACTCGGTGATGGTGGATCATTTTGCCAGTGGTCGCGCCTTTGCTGAAAATGTAGAAATTGAAATGCAACGTAATGGCGAACGCTATCAATTCCTACGTTGGGGACAATCAGCATTTAATAACTTTAGTGTGGTGCCTCCCGGAACTGGGATTTGCCATCAAGTCAATCTGGAATATTTGGCGCAAGCCGTATGGCTCGGTGAATCAGACGGTAAAACTTTCGCTTTTCCAGATACTTTGGTCGGTACAGACTCGCATACTACCATGATTAATGGTCTAGGCGTTTTAGGTTGGGGCGTGGGCGGAATTGAAGCCGAAGCCGCCATGTTGGGACAACCGATTTCTATGCTGATTCCTGAAGTGATTGGCTTTAAATTGACAGGGAAACTGCGCGAGGGAATTACTGCAACGGATTTGGTGCTCACCATTACCCAGATGCTACGGCAAAAAGGCGTGGTGGGTAAATTTGTCGAATTCTATGGCGATGGTTTGGCAGATTTACCACTTGCAGACCGAGCTACCATCGCCAACATGGCCCCTGAATATGGCGCCACTTGTGGCTTTTTCCCGATTGATGAGGTAACGCTGGCCTATATGCGTTTAACAGGGCGTACCGATGAGCGGATTGCGTTGGTCGAAGCCTATTGTAAAGAACAGGGGCTATGGCGCAATGCGGGAGATGAACCCGTCTTTACCGATACCCTAAGTTTGGACATGTCGACCGTGGCGGCCAGTGTCGCAGGTCCGAAACGCCCGCAAGATCGGGTGTTGCTGGCAGATGTGCCGGGAACTTTCGATGCCTTAATGGCACTCAGTTTAAAACCTGAAAAAGAAGATAAATCTCGCTTGGAAAATGAAGGTGGTGGCACCGCAGTCGATGCGCAAAAAGCCAATATCACCCATGAAAGTGCGTTTTGTGAGATTGATGGTAAGCAATATCCTTTGGTGCATGGCGATGTCGTCATTTCAGCGATTACCTCATGTACCAATACCTCTAATCCGAGTGTGATGTTGGCTGCAGGTCTTTTGGCGAAAAAAGCCATCGAAAAAGGCCTGCAACGTAAACCGTGGGTGAAAAGTTCCTTAGCACCCGGTTCAAAAGTGGTGACGGATTATCTGAATGCTGCTGGTTTAACGCCTTATTTAGATCAACTCGGGTATAACTTAGTGGGTTATGGTTGCACCACCTGTATTGGGAATTCGGGACCTTTACCTGAACCGATTGAAGAAGCCATCAATTGCTATGATTTAAATGTCGCTTCGGTGTTATCGGGTAATCGTAATTTCGAAGGGCGAGTGCATCCTTTGGTGAAAACCAACTGGCTGGCCTCTCCACCTTTGGTCATTGCCTTTGGTCTCGCGGGCAATATCTGTTTGGATTTAACCACACAGCCGTTGGGACATGGAACCAATGGGGAAGTGGTTTATTTAAAAGATATTTGGCCAAGTCAGGCAGAAATTGATGAGGTATTGCAGAAAGTAAATACAGACATGTTCCATAAAGAATATGCCGCAGTATTTGAGGGTGATGCCAATTGGAAAGCCATTCAAATTCCACACAGTCAAACCTATGCATGGGATGAGCAATCCACCTATATTCGTCATCCGCCATTTTTCTCAGAAATTGGGCAACCGCTCAAATCCCTCCATAATATTGAACATGCTCGAATCCTTGCGGTGTTGGGGGATTCCGTGACCACGGATCATATTTCTCCTGCAGGGAACATTAAAAAGGACAGTCCTGCAGGGCGCTATTTACAAGAACATGGCGTCGAGCAGAAAGACTTTAACTCTTATGGTTCGCGTCGTGGCAACCATGAAGTCATGATGCGCGGCACATTTGCCAATATTCGGATTAAAAATGAAATGCTGGGTGGGGAAGAAGGCGGCAATACCCTGCATATTCCAAGTGGCGAGAAACAGGCCATTTATGATGCGGCCATGCTGTATCAACAAGAGGGCACGCCTCTGGTGATTATTGCAGGCAAAGAATATGGCACAGGATCTTCCCGTGACTGGGCTGCCAAAGGTACCAATTTACTAGGGGTCAAAGCCGTGATTGCTGAAAGTTTTGAGCGGATTCACCGTTCAAATCTGGTGGGGATGGGCGTGCTACCGTTGCAATTTATGTCGGATCAGAATCGTCACAGTTTAAATCTGACCGGACATGAATGTATTTCAATTTTAGGCTTGTCGGATGATTTGGCACCGCATCAAACCTTTGAAGTAGAAGTTACTCGGATGGATGGCTCGCGTGATTCATTCCCCGTGTTGTGTCGTATAGATACCCTGAATGAAGTGGAATATTTTAAAGCGGGCGGTATTCTGCATTATGTGTTGCGTCATCTCATTGCGAGTTAGCATGGGTCGCTGTTTCAGCCTCTGATACCAGAGTCGATGTTGCTCAGGCTCTGGTATCCTTTATATATAAAACAAAAATTTAAGATCCTTTTTATGTTGAAATTTTTATTGCCAGCTTGCATCTGTATTTTTCCTGCTTGGGGCTATGCAAAACCTCAAACCTTAATATTAAAAGCACAACCCATTACTCAGTCAAAGCGCCAAAGCCTGTGTACTCAGCTCAAGATTTCCTGCGAACCCGATGCGACATGGCAACTCTATCAAGTCCCGAATGATGCCAAACGGCATTATCTGATTGCCAAATTGAAACTGTTTGAATTAGAGAAAAATACGCAGCGTTATCAACTACGCAATGATTGGGATTTCTCAGCCTATCAACCGCTTAGCCAAACGCCGCATTGGACAGTAGATGGTCCTGTGGAAAAAGCGGAATTACTGGATCAACACGGTAATTTTGTCCGCACCGATGCTTTACACCTCTATCCCGTGTTATTTCCCATCAATGACACAGATTACAGCATTGCCCTGATTCAACGTTGGGACGAAATGTACTCGGGTGGCGGCATGACCGAAGAAGTGGCAGACTTTTTACAACTCAAGCCGCAAGGGCATTACCAACAGATTTTTCAGAATATTCCATTTTCTGTCTCAAGGATGATTCGCGCCTGTTTCTCGGAGCAAGACTATGCGACGTCGGGCGAGCATTGCCATGATCTGGAAAAGTTGGTGCTGAATATTGAATATCTACAAGCACAGACATGGCGCATGAAGTATCACTATATGCGGAGCTTGTCGCCATCTTCAGATCAGCTGCCGATGAATCAGCGCAAGACTTATATCTTGAAGAGCAATAAAGCCGATGCCATCCAGATTCCCAGTGCATGGACTGCATATTAATCCGCAACTTTTAAATTGAATTTGATAAAATAGCCGCGATTCTATTTCCGATTTGATCTCCCTATGACTGATTTACTCCAAGATGATGAATATGAACGCCGTTTTGCGGGCGTTGCTAAAATTTATGGAGAACCAGCATTTCAAGGCTATGAACAAAGTCATGTCATGGTGATTGGCATTGGTGGGGTCGGTTCATGGGCTGTAGAAGCCTTGGCGCGTACAGGTGTGGGTGAGTTGACCTTGGTGGATATGGATGTAGTTGCTGCATCGAATATTAACCGTCAATTGCCAGCCATGACTTCAACTTTGGGCTGTGAAAAAATTGAAGTGATGGCGGAACGTTGTCGCTCAATTAATCCGAAAATTAAAATTAACCTGATTGATGATTATTTAACGCCAGACAATGTCAAAGAGCTGTTAAGCAATGCACCCGATTTAATTCTGGACTGTATTGATGATGTCAAAGCCAAGCTGGCGCTGATGTTACATTGCCGTTTTAATAAAATTCCGTTAATTGTGTCGGGTGGTGCAGGCGGTAAACTGGATCCGCTGAAAATCCGTGTTGCGGATTTATCGAAAACCGAACAAGATCCGATGTTAGCCAAGTTACGTGCACAGCTACGTTCAAAAGGGATTTGTAAAAAGCCGAAAGAAAAATTCGGGATTACCTGTGTGTATTCAATTGATAATCCATTCTCCAGTGCCGATGTTTGCCCAAGTGCAGGCTTACGCTGTGGGGGTTATGGCTCGGCAGTGGTGGTGACGTCGAGTTTTGCCATGATTGCAGTGGCTGAAGTGCTGAAAAAATTAGAGGCGATTCAAGCCAAACGTTAATAGTCATTGAGCTTGCCACTGAAAAATTTACATAAAAAAAGTGCTGTTCTTAGGGGGATATCTCGCATGTCCCCCGAAGTATGCTATGTTGATTAAAAATTGATTCGAATCAGAATCTACATGTAAAAACGATAAAGAACGACATAAAAAACTGAGAACAGAGGTGGATATGACAATGATTAGACCCATAGGTTTCATGCTTTTGGCCTTGGCAACCGCTGCGACACATGCCGAAATTAGTACCTATGAAAAAGAATTACGATCCAAACATCAGGGCTATTTAACCGAATCGACTGTCGATAGCGCACTGATTTTACCACCACCGCCTGCTGAAGGCTCTGTGACCAAAGCCAATGATGAATTTGTCAATAAAAATGCGCACTGATGCTGTATGGTTCAGACCGTTGGGTGCAAGCTGGCTATGACAGCAATTTATATTTACCCAGTGCTGCCCAAGCTTTTTCTTGCTCCGCCAATGTCAACATTAGCAAAGAAAAGACCCCGACCATTTATAAAATGTTAGAAACTTCTTTGGTGGATTTGGGCTTATCTTCCTATGCAGCAAAAAACAAATATCAACGTGCCCGACCTTTTATGAGTAATGGTCAGGGCATCTGTGAAATTTCTGCTGCAGACCGTGAAAAGTACGGTATCACCTATGATGAAAACAAAGAAAAATTATCCACGGATGGTTCTTATCCATCGGGACATTCGACCATTGGTTGGGGCTGGGCACTGATCATGAGTGAAATTGCGCCACAACGTGCCAATCATATTTTCCTACGTGGACGGGCTTTTGCCGAAAGTCGCTTGGTGTGTAATGTGCATTGGCAAAGCGACATTATTGAAGGTAAAAATATGGCGGCCATGACTGTGGCGCAGTTACATACGCAAAAACAGTTTTTAAAAGATTTGGCAAAAGCACAGAAGGAATATCAGACTGCGCAGCGTAAAGGCGATGTACCAGACGCTGCTTCATGTGAGTTTGAGAATAAAGCCTTGTCGACCACTGTCGGTTCCGTGATGTAAACCTAAATAGCTAACCTTAGAAAATAAAAAAGCCCAATTTCAAATTGGGCTTTTTATTGAAGTGAAGAGCTTAAGGTTGTGCTTGATGCTCAATCAGGTAGTCTTCAGTACGCTTCATGGCTTCTTTAATGTTTTGAATCGCATTTTGAACATCAGCAAAAGTTTTGGCATTGCCACCGCTCAGTGCCTGACGCCATTTGCGTGCACCAGGCAAGTTCTGGAATAAACCGAGAATATGGCGGGTTAAAATCGACAATGGTGCGCCTTCTGCCATGCGCTGCGAAATATAAGGCAGCATTTGCTCCATAATCTCAAAGCGGTCTGGTGCATCCAGTTGCCAAAGTTGTCCAAGTTCTGCCAGTAAATACGGGTTGTGATAGGCTTCACGACCAATCATCACGCCATCCACATGCTGTAAATGTTGCTCTGTTTCGGCAAAGGTTTTAATGCCACCGTTAATTTCAATCAGCAGTTCTGGACGTTCTTGTTTCAGACGATAGACATCTTCATAGCGTAGAGGCGGTACTTCACGGTTCTCTTTTGGCGATAAGCCCTGAAGTAAGGCAATACGGGCATGCACAATAAAATTATTACAGCCTGTTTTCGCCACGGTATCGACAAAATGCAGCATTTCTTCATAAGAATGCATGTCATCAATCCCGATACGGTGTTTTACGGTCACAGGAATGTCGACGGCTTGACGCATTGCCGCAATACATTCTGCGACCAAGTCTGGCTCTGCCATTAAACATGCGCCAATTTTATTGTTCTGTACGCGGTCACTTGGGCAGCCGACATTTAAATTAATTTCATCGTAGCCCCAGTCCTGTGCCATTTTGCTACAGGTGGCAAGGTCTTTCGGATTCGAGCCGCCCAGTTGTAACACAATCGGGTGTTCTTGATTGTTAAAGTCGAGATGACGTTTGGCATCGCCAAATAAAATGGCACCTGTGGTCACCATCTCGGTATAGAGAATCACATTTGGGTTAAACAAGCGTGCAAAAAAACGATAGTCCTTGGTGGTCCAATCCATCATCGGGGCAACAGATATACGCGGAAGCTGGGAAAAATCAGCGTTCGGTTTTAACTCAGACATGCAAGGACCTATCAGAATGGGCTGTCCACACGACAAAGATAAATGTGAAGACCAGCACAACAGAATTTAACGAGATGAAGGGTCGCTATAGTGCAAAAAATACGATAAAAAGGCAAGAAATAGCCGCTAGGGTTTTGTTAATTGGTAATTGTATTATTCAGAGGTAGAGGAAAAGAATGGAGTCTATCGTATAGTCAGCTATGAATCTAAGGGAAAGGTTTATCGACTTACTCTGAAAACCAGAACATCACATCATTACAAAAATAAATTCAGCGCATTGAATCATGAGGATTTAAAAAATGCACAGATCATTGCTGCATATCTTGTTGCAAACTAAGAGATCAGATGGCGTAATTTTACTGGCGGGAGATATACATTGTAGTGAATAATTTTGAGTAAATAATAAGCAAATTAATAAAAATAGTCTTAGTATTCCATTTTAATAAGATGGCAAATGTGCCGAATAACTTTAGTTAAAGCGCCTAAGTCATCACTCACTTGCCGGAGTTGCTATGAAGAAAATAGCTATAGCTCAAGTTGCCCCCATTCTTCTAGACAAAGAAGCCTCGATTGCTAAAGCGGTCTTGCTGATTGAGCAGGCAGCGAACAGTGGGGCACAACTGCTGGTGCTCCCAGAATGTTTTATTCCTGGCTATCCAAGCTGGTCGTGGCGGCTTAAGCCTGGTGCAGATATGGGCTGCTACAATGATATCCATGCCAGATTATTAGAAAATGCAGTAGATGTTTCCGCAGGTGATTTGTCGCTACTTCTTCAAACAGCAAAGGATTGTGGTATTTCGTTAAGTATTGGATTCAATGAGCGAGAGGGTGATTTCTCAAGGACGACTCTCTTTAATAGTAATGCGCTGATCAGTCACGAAGGCAAGTTACTGAATTTGCACCGCAAGTTAATGCCCACCAATCCAGAGCGGATGATTCATGGAGTTGGTGATGCTCGAGGCTTACGCGTTGTAGATACTCCTGTTGGGAGAGTGGGTGTGCTCATTTGTTGGGAAAGCTATATGCCGCTCGCAAGATATTCTCTCTACGCACAAGGAGTCGACATCTATCTAGCGCCAACTTGGGACAGTAGTGATGTATGGCAAAGCACGTTACAGCATATTGCTCGAGAAGGCGGATGTTACGTCATTGGAGTAGCGAGTTGCATCTACAGCAAAGATATTCCATCGAACTTTCCGCATCGTGAGAAGATTTTTCCTGATGAATCAGAGTGTATCAATCTAGGCAATACCAGTGTTTATGCGCCAGGCGGCAAGTGCATCTCGGAACCTTTAGGTGGTGAAGAACGACTGTTCTATGTCGACATTGATCCTACAGCGGCAGCAAAAGCACGTAGAAGTCTCGATGTCGCGGGACACTACAGTCGAAGTGATATTTTTCAGTTGGAGGTCATTCGGAAAATATTCCCACCAATTCAGTTTCATGATGATTAAGGCATCGCATCATTGCGACCTAACCTCAGATTGCAGGTGATGGATTGCATCTATTGGCGATCTTTCTCTTAGCTCTATAACGAACCTGACGAGACAACTGTATCATGCACAACAAACCTCACCATGTGTTTTAGACGAGGATAATTTCTTATTTGAATTTTAAGTCTCAAAAACTGAGGTGAAGAATAAAGGGAAAGAGATCAAGTCGGAGCTTGAGGGAAAACCGTCAGGTCGAAACCTGACGGAAGGAAAAATTATTTAAGATCAATCACGACTTTTTCGAGTTCTCCTGTGAACTTAAATGGCACTTTGTAATCCCGCACAATTGGTGTACCTGTATCTTCGCCAATGTCCAGAGTTTCATCGAGGCTGACACGGACAGGCACAGTGCCATCAATGCGACCTTTGGCAACTTCCTTACCATCAACATAAATGGTGGTTGTACCGCCTTTACCCGTACCACCGCCGTCGTAGACAAAATCAGCTTTTAAGGTATGTTTACCTGCCGATAATTTGTTTGGTGCCTGTACTTTAAATTTCTGATCAGGCGTGAGTGAACGTGCATAGAGGAAGGTCGGTTTGCCATCCATCAGTAAGAAGGCATTACGCCCAAAGAATCCACCTTGGGTCATCATGATACCATTTGCACCACCTTCAGGAATCACCACATCAGCTGTGATGCTGTAAGAGCGGTTCTTCATGTCTGGCGCCATGCCTTCGGTAATACGCGTAGTACCTTCATAATAGGTATACGAAGTACGTCCCACATTATGCTGTGGACGGTTTTGTGGTTCAGCACGTTCTACATAACGGTCATCCAGTGGGAAGACTTTGTTCTTCTCCGCTTCTTGCATAAACAGTTTCTGCATTGCAGCTAATTTTTCAGGATACTGTTTCGATAAATCTTTAGATTGAGTGAAGTCCTCTTTTAAATTGTAGAGTTCCCATTTGTAGTCAAGAGGAGAGGCAGGTTTTTTGGATAACTCATTGCTCCAAGGACCAATCACTGGTGTGGTGTTTGCCATCCAGCCATCATTATAAATGGCGCGGTTAGCAATAATTTCAAAGTATTGTGTTTTGTGACGTTCAGGTGCTTTAGCACTGTCAAAGGTATAGGCAAAGCTGGTGCCGTTCATCGGCACTTGCTGGAAGCCATTAATGGTTTTTGGTTGTCGTGCCGTTAACGGTGCCGAAGGTATTCAACATCCGCATGGACCCAATGGAATCTTATGACAATAAAGATTCTGAAGGTCACCTCATGCAGAAAGTCAGCTGGTTGATGGCACCAATGAACAAACTGGTGGCAGCACATATCAAGACCTTACAAGACTATCCACCAGTGCAAGGTGGTAAGACATTTGATATGTCTAACCTCGTGGGTGATGCGATTGCCAAAGGCAATGACTAATTAACAACTTGGGCTAAACTAGAAAACTCTGGTTTGGCCCTTTTCCTGATTGAAAATACCATAATTATAAAATCATCATTTATCTCTTATTGAATTTTAGTAATTTCAAAAATCAAGCACTGAATACTCATCTTCAAATGCTGTTTTAAACGCCCTTCATACCTGCCTATCCAAGATTCAAACCCGATTTCTCAGGGTTAAAACCATTAAAATTACCATTCTTTAGGGTGGTTTTAATCGGCTTAAAGTTTGCTAACTTCTTAATGCGATGCCTATCGCCAGATGGGTTAAAAATCAAATGTATCACTCCAATGGAAGGCGTGTATTTCATTCATCTGGTATGAAAAATGGGCTGAGCGACATCTGAATGATGCACATGGAAATATAGAGATCATGCGTCTTTAGCCGTGACAGCCTTTTGACTCGATGTTAAGACAAAACAAAAAGGGTGATGCTGTGAAAGCATGCCAAACGGTGTATGCCTCCAGTGAATGCCATGGATGACAGCACTTGATGCACGAAACATGCCTGTAGGGCAGCTCTCTTTTCTATCTCAATCAGAACTTAAGACGAACGCAACTGTATGGATGACAAGATGCGCCTAATCCCAACTCAAGCCGAATCCCCACCGTTAAGAACCATGAAACTTAAGGGGCAGACCTACCGTTATCATGTCATGGTCAAACCTTCAGGTGCACAGTGTAATTTGGACTGTAGTTACTGCTTTTACTTGCATAAACAAGACATGCTGCATCAGCCCAAAGTCCCGCGCATGGCAGAGTCGATGCTGGAACTGCACATCAAACAATACATCCAAGCGCAAACAGGCGATGAAATTGTCTTTAGCTGGCAGGGCGGTGAACCGACCCTGATGGGCTTAGAGTTTTTCCAGCGCGTGGTCGAACTCCAAAAAAAATATAAAAAACCGAATCAACGCATCGAAAATGACTTACAAACCAACGGCACCTTACTGGATGAAGACTGGTGCGCCTTTCTAAAGAAAAACAACTTCCTTGTCGGTTTATCCATCGATGGTCCCGCAGATTTGCACGACATTCATCGTTACAACAAAGGCGGCAAACCCACGCATGCCAAAGTCATGCATGCCGCAGCACTATTGCACCACTACCAAGTACCATTTAATGCCCTTTGTGTGGTGAACCGCGACAACAGCAAAAGAGCACTCGAGGTCTACCGCTTCCTGCGCGATCAAGTCAAACCCTACATGATTCAGTTTATTCCGGGCATGGAAAGTGCCCAGTTCCAGCAAACTGCACCGGGTTACTGGAATCCCAAAGACTTACCGAAATTAGGCAGCTCCGCAGCCCAACCCGGCACGGCAGATTCTGTCGTTACGGATTGGTCGATAGCCCCAGATGACTGGGGCATCTTCCTCTCTACCGTATGGAAAGAATGGCTGGCCAAAGACTTTGGCAAAGTGTTTATCGACCAATTTGAAAACGTCATTTCCATGATGTTTGGCTATGGCGCACAGAAATGCGTCTCAGGACAAATCTGTGGCAAATCACTGGCAATCGAACACAATGGCGATCTGTTCTCCTGCGACCACTTTGTCTATCCCGAATACAAGCTCGGCAACATACAGGACACCCATCAGGGGGGGGATTTGGTGTTTTCAGAACGGCAAAAGAAATTCGCCTATGCCAAATCCAACTCACTGCCAGAATACTGCCGTAAATGTCCGTATTTACAACTTTGCTGGGGAGATTGTCCAAAAGACCGCTTCCTGAAAACGCCAGATGGAGAAGCAGGCTTACATTACCTATGCTCAGGTTTAAAGAAATTCTTTCATACCGCAACCACTTCCAAGAGTGAAATTGCGAAACGCTTACAACCACATTAAAACAACCGTAATAACGAGGGCAGGATGTTGCCCATTAATGCTGAAGTCTCAAACAGTTTTTCAGATATGACTGTTTATAAATAAGTTTTTTATTTGTTTCAAAAATCTGTTAAGGAAAACACCATGCGTAAAAAGATGATTTCACGTTCGATTGCTTTGGCTGGAGGAGCCTTGCTTTCAACCGCCTTGATGGCAAAACCGCCCAATATTTTGGTGATTATGTCGGACGACGTGGGCATGACTAACGTCAGTGCCTATAGCCACGGGGTGATGGGCTATAACACGCCGAATATTGACCGTATTGCCAAAGAAGGCATTATGTTTACCGATCACTATGCCCAGCCAAGTTCAACGGCAGGACGTGCATCGTTCATTACGGGGCAATATCCGATTCGTTCAGGTTTAACGACAGTGGGACGACCAGGTTCGCCTTTGGGGATTAAACCTGAAACACCGACACTCGCGGAAGTACTGAAACCATTGGGCTATATGAATGGTCAGTTTGGTAAAAACCACTTGGGTGACCGTAATGAACACTTGCCAACGGTCCATGGCTTTGACGAGTTCTACGGTAATTTGTACCACCTGAATACAGAGGAGACTTTTGAGCAATTTGATTATCCAAAAGATCCTGAATTCCGTAAAAAATTTGGGACACGTGGCGTTCTACACTGTTATGCCACCAGCACAGAGGATGAAACCGCAGACCCACGTTTTGGCAAAATGGGTAAGCAAAAATGTGAAGATACCGGTGAACTTTCGCGTAAACGTATGGAAACTGTAGATGATGAATTCATCGCAGCCAGTGTTGACTTCATGAAGCGTAGTAAAAAAGCAGACAAGCCATTTTTTGTCTGGTTAAACCCAAGTCGTATGCATATGTTTACGCATTTACGTCCTGAGCATCGTTATTTAGCCGCAAAAGCCGCCTCTGAAGAAGATCTGTACGGTAGCGGCATGATTGAACACGATATGCAAGTCGGTCATGTGTTGGATGAAATGAAAAAGATGGGGGTGTTGGATAACACCATCATTGTATATACCACCGACAATGGTCCTGAACACAGTGCCAAAAACCATGGCGGAACTACACCTTTCCGTGGCGAGAAAATGACGACTTATGAAGGGGGTGTGCGCGTTCCAATGATGATTCGTTGGCCTGGACACATTCCTGCGGGACAAGTCAAAACGGGGATTCAAGCCAATATGGATCTGTTCACTACGTTGGCAACTGTAGCGGGTAATTCCAATGTCGTGGAGGATATGAAAACCAACCGTAAGCAGTACATTGATGGTTTAAATAACCTAGATTACTGGACAGGTAAGTCGGCTGAAAGTAAGCGTAATAATTTCCTGTATTACCATGAGTCTACGTTGCGTGCAGTTCGAATTAACCAGTGGAAGATTCATTTAGAAACCAGTGAAAATTATTATGATGGTTATCAAAAGCAGAAGATTCCATTGATCTTCAACCTGCGTCAGGACCCATATGAGTCATTTGATGGCACCACAGATCGCTCTGAAATTACCCAGCAAAAATTATGGTTGGGTGAGCCTGTAGAAGCCTTGCTTGGGGAGCATGTGAAGTCATTGATGGATTACCCGCCAGTGCAAAAAGCCACCACGCTGGATTTCAGTAAATTGGTTGAAAATTTACTGTCACAAAAGAAATAAAATTCATCTGTCTTGATGCAGACAGTCCAGTTCGCTGGGCTGTTTTTTTATTGATATACAATGCTTTTTCCAAATCAAACGGATTTAATGAACGGGGGAATATGCGTTTTCTGATTGAGCGCGAGCGTTAAATTCGTTAAGGTAAAAACATAGAAAAGAATAAAGAAATGGAGACGGATATGTTAGTACTCGAAGAAGTATTTAAAAATAAAAAAGCAGAACATTCCGATGCTTTTAATTTAAGACTCCATCGTGGGATCAGTTGGTTCAAGAAAGCGATGCTGTTGAATGAAGATCTGGATTTAAAATTTATCAGCTTATGGATCGCCTTTAATGCCATTTATGCACGTGAGGGTGCTGTGCTGCAACCACAGCAGGGGGTGAAACAGTTTTTAGGCTCGCTAAGCCAGTTGGATCGTGAACATAAAATTGACTATGTATTGGGACATAAATGCAAGCAAACCATTCAGGTTGTTCTAGATAATCCTTATATTTATCAGGGTTTTTGGGATTATCACAATCATAAAATCAGTCAGGTATCGTGGAAAACCGAGTTTGAAGCCGAGCAGCGTGTGGTACATCAGGCCTTGCAGGGCAGAAAAATTACAGAGATTTTGGCTTTTCTGTTCGCCCGTTTAAATACCTTGCGCAATCAGATTTTGCAGGGTGGCGTGACTTATAACAGTGTCGTGAACCGCCGCTATATCGCGGATGGTTGTAATATTTTGTCGAGCCTGATTCCAATTTTTATGTATATCTTGCTGGAAAATGCCGAACAGTTGGATACGGACAAACCGTTCTATCCAGTGATGCAAGTTTCTTGATTTATTTTAGATTTTTGCCCTATAGCTGAATGTAAGGTCATAGGGCAAGGTAATCTTAATGTAAAACTAAATAGGCTTATGTGGACTCAGTGGTTTGTTGTAGCTGAGTAAATCAATCAATGCAAAAATTGCAGCGCCAAGCACCAGCAAGATTCCCACCAGACAGCTCATGCTCCATCCACCATGATGCCAAGCATAGACCCCCAATGCAGAACCGCAGGCACCGCCAATAAAATACATGGTCATATAAATCGAGTTAATCCGCGATTTAGCATCGGGACGAATACGGAAAATAATATTCTGATTGCTGCTATGTACCACGGCTAAGCCCAAGTTAATCAGACCATAGCCAATAATATAATTCAACAGATGCTGCCCACCTAAATACAGGAAGTACCAACTGATCGCCATGATGGCGCAGCCTGTCCACGTCAGTGTTGTGGTATAGCCTCGATCTGCCAATTTCCCGACATATTGTGTCGAAAGCGCACCGAATACCCCAATTAGCGGGATGACGCCGACCAGTACATCAGGCAGTTGATAGGTTTCTGACGTAAGTAATAGTGCAATGGTGGTAAATAAAATACTCATGGCGGCAAAAACAAAACCGCCAATCAACGAGCGTAACACCAAGCGGCGTTCTTGCTTAAGTAATTGCCCCATGGACTGAAATACTTGCGGATAGCTCATCTTGAACGACATTACATAAGGCAAGCGAGATTGGAGTAAAAAAGCCAAAATCAAAATCGAGATGCCGCTTAAGATATAAATCAGTTTCCAGTGGAACAAATTGGACAGTAAACCCGCCAAACTGGTTGAAAGCAGTAAACCGACCAATAAGCCACTCATTAAAAAACCAATCACTTCGCCTGTTTTCTCAGGTTTAACCGCCATGGTTGCCAAAGGAATCAGCACCTGAGCCGCCACAGAAAACAGTCCGACAATACTGGTTCCGAGCCACAGCATGGGTAAGTTAACTGCAAAGGCACAGATAAACAAACCGATTGCCGCCAAAAACATCAGCAGCGGAATAAATTTGGTTTTATTGACCATGTCTCCAATCGGAACAATCAACAGTAGCCCCAGTGCATAGGATACTTGGGCAAAGGTCACGGTTAAGGCAACTTGAGATTCGGGAACATTAAAATACTGTTGAATCGAATGAATCAAAGGTTGGCAGTAGTAGTTGGCACCAGCACAAAGACCGCAAGCCACAGCCATAAGCCATAGCAATGGTTTGTCTTGGCTAATATCACGAGGAGAATTCATAAAGTTCCTTGGCTTGTTCGGTTAATTGCAATAAGCGGTTGCTTCAATTTCTATCAGCATCCCTGATAAGGCAAGACACGGAACAGGAATCAGTGTGCAGGCAGGAAAATCATGTTGTTTCCAGCGCTTTTGTATTTCCTGAATTAAAAACTGATGCTTCTTGGGGCTATGATCAACCACCAGAATTCTTAAAACTGCAATATCTAAAACAGAAGCGTGCGCATGTTGAAGGGCTTGAGTGAGGTTTTCAAAGGCTTGATGCGTTTGCTCTGCAAAATCTTTAGATAAATGTCCTCGTTGGTTTTCACCACCTTGTCCTGAAATATGAAGTATACGTGAAAAGTGCTGAACTTCAGCCATGTGACTATAGGCAAAAGGACGTGGATTATACAGTGTTTTTGGGTTAATCAATTGAAATGCTGCTGCGCTAGCCTGTTGCATAAAAAGTCCTGTGTGCTTTTGAATTTTTTGCTAGTATCAAAGCTCAAGTTAACTTGAGGTCAAGACCTGTGTCTGAAATTTCGCAACCTGCTTCAATGATGCAACCCTGGTTAAGCATTGGTGACTTGGCAAAGCGCAGCGATGTCAGTGTTGCCACTTTGCGTTTTTATGAAGAAAAAGAATTGATCTGGAGTACCCGCACTGCAGGCAATCAGCGTCGTTATCAACGTTCCATGTTAAGACGGGTCGCGATTATTAAGGCGGCACAGCTGGTGGGTATTTCATTGCAACAGGTGAAACTTGCCTTTGCGGATTTGCCCAAACAGGGCAATGCGACCAAGCAAGACTGGCAGCAGATGTCGCAAAACTGGCAAGCTCAGTTAGATCAGCAGATTGTGCATTTATTGCAGCTACGCCAACAACTGGACTGGTGCATCGGTTGTGGGTGTTTATCCCTCGAGCAATGCCCTTTGCGTAATCCGAATGATGTCTTTGCTGAAACTTCAGCAGGTGCGCATTTTCAGCAGCTACTCATGCAAATTCATCCAGAGCATGGCGAGTTATCGCTTCGCAGCAAAGACGAAACCACTGAGTCTAAATAAGTGAGATCTCATGTGGCGTGATCCTGCTTATTTGGCTAACTTCTTCTTGGATAAGGTAATCATCATAACCCCGACAATGTTGAGTGCGCAGCCGACCCATTGCCAGAAATTCAGATGTTCATTTAAAAACGCCACGGCCAATAAAATGGTCAAGATGGGACCAATTGAGGCAATCATGGCAGATTGAGCCGCCCCCAAGCGTTCAATACTCTGCATTAACAAGACAGTAGGGACGACTGTCACAAAGAAGCCCAAAGCCAAGCCATACCAAAGAACGGCATGAGGTAGTTGTTGAATCAACAATATTGGGTGAGGCGTGACCCAGAAAAATTGTACCAGTGTGCCGATACAGGCTGTGCTGAGCGCCAGTCCAGTAAAATTCCAAGAACCAAATTTTTGAATCAAGGGTGGGGTGAGTAAGAGATATGCAGCGAAGGCAATTGCACTGGCAAACACAAAGCTGGCACCTAACCAAAAATGTTCCTGTACAGGTGCATTTTGCTGTTCTTGTAGCATTACCACGACCGTGCCGCCATAACTGAGCAGGATGGCAATCACACTTTTAAGAGACAGTTTTTGGCGATACAGAACACATGATGCCAAGACCGTTAGGGTTGGATAGAGAAATAAAATAATCCGTTCCAAAGAAGCACTGATATACATCAGCCCTAAAAAGTCGAGCCAACTGGCAAAGTAATAGCCCATTAGGCCCGCAGTCATCAGTAGCGCCCAATCTCTCGCTTGCAAGCCTTTGCTTTTTTCCCGATTCAACCAGCAAATCAGCAAAAAGAAAGGTAAGGCACATGCCATCCGAATGGCCATCAGTAAAGTGGCATCCACCAAAGGAGAGAGGGCATAAGCTTGTTTAATGAAAATGGCTTTGCTGCTAAACAAGAACGCCGCGCCAATCGCGAATAAACTGCCAAGCTGGGTACGAGATAAAGAAAAATTCATGCAAATAGGACTGTGTAAGCACTAGCAAGCTAGGGTTGATGCTCAGTATAGGTGCTGGATAAAAAAGTTAAAAATGCAAAAAAATGATAGATATGCATACTATTTGGAATAATAAATTTAACAATATATAGAATTAATTTATTTAAATGATCGATGAGATATATCTAATAACTTGATAAATATGAACTTAATTAAATGGTTCGTATTTCCTAAATACAGGATTACAAGCTGTATAGCACTTTAGGTGCAAAGATTTCCTCCACCGCTCTTGAATGATAAACGACCTAAAACGGTGCAAAATATGACAAGTGAAACATATTGCATCATCAGACTAAATGATTTGAAAATTATTTTTAATTAAATTTCCTGCTTTATAAGACTTTTGTGGAATTTCATCTGCGTGTCTTTAAATCATCTTAAGCTCAGCTTGAAACGGTTTTTTTTATGTATTTTAGGGATTGCTTTAAAGACAGAAAATAGGCTGACGTTCGGTCAATCCAATTTTGAAAGAATGCTTTATAAATTGTCAGATCAGTCAATTTTGCGCATAAAAAAGCAAGAATTGCTTAAATTGTGTAGAACAGGGATGAATCTGAAGATAGATGCTCAAAGGCTGAATTTTGTCAAAAATACCAGTAGCTCAAATCACCCACATAGCATTCAGCCTGAAACAGGGCGTGAAGGAGGCTAAAAATGAGAAAAATAGCCGAATTGTATGCTTATGCAGCAGATCTGGGTGTTAGGCAAAACTGATGAATGATATATCGTACGATTATATTTATGAATCATCAGTTCAAAATATGGGTATTTATTAAATAAATATTGGGTGGTAATTTAAAAAAGTTCAATTAGAATCCAAAAATTCAACAAGAACACATCCTGGGGGAACATCGTTTTTAACGGTGTTTGCTAGAGAAAAATTTAGCTTGAGGAATGCTCATGCAAATCGGAATCCCAACCGAAACTGTCGTCGGTGAACATCGCGTAGCTGCTACGCCTGAGACAGTCAAGAAGTTGATCAACGCTGGTCATACTGTGGTCATTCAACGTGGCGCGGGTGTTAATGCTGCGTACATTGACAGTGCTTATGAACAAGTTGGTGCCAAAATTACAGAAGATGCTTATACCGGCAGTCAACTGATTTTGAAAGTCCGTGCCCCAAAGGGTGAGGAAATTCAAAAATTGGCAGCAAACACCACCGTAGTGGCAATGTTTGACCCTTACCGTAACACCGAGCTTGATCAATTTGCATCACAACAAGTGTCTGCATTTGCATTAGAGCTGTTGCCACGGACTTTGTCTCGTGCGCAAAACATGGACGTGTTGTCTTCTCAAGCCAACCTTGCAGGTTATAAGTCTGTACTTTTGGCTGCGGCAGAATATCAACGTATGTTCCCAATGTTAATGACGGCTGCAGGTACTGTTAAGCCTGCGCGTGTCGTGATCATGGGGGTGGGTGTGGCAGGTCTTCAAGCCATTGCAACGGCAAAACGTTTAGGTGCAGTGGTTGAAGCAACAGATTTACGTCCAACTGCAAAAGACCAAGTGGAATCTTTGGGTGGTAAGTGGTTAGACGTACCAATGTCTGAAGAAGAGCAACAACGTGCAGCAGATGCCGCGAAAAACGGTTATGGATGGATGCCAGGTGAGCAATACATCAAAGACCAAGCGGCAATCGTGGACAAAGCGGTATCCAATGCAGATATCGTAATTACCACGGCATTGTTACCAGGTCGTGATGCGCCACGTTTAATCAAAGCAGAAACCGTTGCCAAGATGAAACCGGGTTCAGTCATTCTGGACATGGCGGTGGAAACAGGCGGTAACGTTGAAGGTTCGCAATGTGGTACGACCGTTACAACGAGTAATGGTGTGAAGATTTTGGGTATTCCAAATATTCCGTCGACCGTGTCTACCGAAGCATCTGCACTGTATGCACGTAACGTTTTTAATTTTGTCGAAACATTATTTGATAAGGACAAAAACTTTGTCTTGAATCAAGAAGATGAAATTCAAAAAGCCCTAATGGTCACTCATGGCGGTCAAGTACTGCTGAAGCGTGGTTAAGGAGATTTCTCATGGTTGAAACGATTACTATTTTCGTCCTTGCCATCTTCGTAGGTTATTACGTGGTATGGGGCGTAACGCCAGCATTACATACGCCATTAATGGCGGTTACTAACGCATTGTCATCCATCATTATCGTCGGTGCAATGCTGCAAACTGTAGGTATGCCTGCGATTGGTGTGGAAGCAAATGTTGCTTTCCAAAGCGTGAATGTTGTGAGCATCTTGGGTGCAGTGGCTGTGTTCTTAGCAAGTATCAATATTTTCGGTGGCTTTGCTGTAACTGCTCGTATGCTTGAAATGTTCAAGCCAAAGCAAAAGAAAAAAGAGGGCTAATACATGGAATTTATTCGAGACTATGCGGATTGGTTCTACCTTATTGGTGCAGTCCTCTTTATCCTCACTTTACGTGGTTTGTCAGGTCCTAAAACTGCGATTCAAGGTAACCGTTATGGCATGATCGCCATGGCAATTGCTGTGGTGACTACCTTCTTTGTTGCAGACCATCCTGTGATTTGGATGATTGGTGGGGCAATGGTATTGGGTGCGGTTGTCGGTATCGCACGTGCTCGTACGGTTCCAATGACGCAAATGCCAGAAACCGTGGCTTTAATGCACTCTTTGGTCGGTTTGGCTGCGGTACTCATTGCGATTGCAGCAATTCTGCATAACAATCAACTCACTGTATTGTTTGAACAAAATGAAGCGGCTTTAACCGCTGCGGGCGTTCAACATGCACATATGAGCTCGGTTCATTTATTTGAACTGTTTGTAGGTTGCTTCGTTGGTGCAATCACCTTTACTGCATCGGTATTCGCATACGGTAAATTGGCTGCGAAGAAATGGGCAAAAACAATTTCAGGTGCATGGGTTAAACCAGTTCAAGCGACCATCTTTGTTGCAATGTTGGTCTGTGGTTTCACATTCTTTACCACGGGCAACATGGCTGCATTCTGGGCAATGACTGCACTTGCACTTGCATTCGGTTGGGTTTGGATTGCGCCAGTCGGTGGTGGTGATATGCCAGTTGTGGTCTCACTGCTTAACTCATTCTCAGGTTGGGCTGCGGCAGGGATTGGTTTTACCCTTGAAAACAATATGTTGATTGTTGCGGGTTCACTGGTCGGTTCTTCGGGTGCGATTCTGTCCTACATCATGTGTAAAGCGATGAACCGTTCCATCATCAACGTCTTGTTTGGTGGTGCGATGGGCGGTGCAGCAGTTGCGTCAGCAGACAAAGGTGAGCAAGTTCAACGTAACCATCGTTCTGGTTCGGCAGATGACGCAGGCTTCTTGATGTCAAATGCGGACAGCGTTGTGATTGTACCAGGTTATGGTATGGCACAAGGTCGTGCACAGAATGCGGTAAAAGAGTTATGTGAAATCTTGAAAGAGCAAGGCGTGAAAGTTCGTTTTGCGATTCACCCTGTTGCAGGTCGTATGCCGGGTCACATGAACGTATTACTTGCAGAAGCAGATGTCGCGTATGAAGACATCTTGGAAATGGATGAGATTAACTCTGACTTCCCTGCAACTGATGTAGTACTTGTTATTGGTGCAAATGACGTTGTTAACCCTGCGGCAAAAGATGATCCAAGTTCACCAATTTATGGTATGCCAATTCTTGAAGCACATAAAGCACGTACCATTATGGTGATCAAGCGCTCTATGGCGACAGGTTATGCGGGCTTAGACAACGATTTGTTCTACAATGAAAAAACCATGATGGTCTTCGGTGATGCGAAGAAAGTTGTGGAAGATATGACGAAAGCGATTAATGGTGCCGGACACTAAATCAAAGTCTCAAGTCCCTCTTTTATAAAGAGGGATTTAGGGAGATTAAAACCATCCTTCGGGGTGGTTTTTTTACGGCTGAAATTCAGTCTTCACAGGATAAGCCTATCCTTTATTTTTTAATAATAAGCTTTTGGGGTGGGAGTGAATGAGGGCGCGTTGAATTCATCATCTACTGCTGCTAGGGATTTGGTTAAATGTTTAAAGCCTTTTGTTTGCAAAATTTGTTTGAATAAATTTAGGTGCTGCTATTCTTTAAAATTGATTAAAAAGCGCTCAAAATATAGGGGTAAATGATTTAAATGACGAAGAGGTTTGATGGTCAGATATAACCGCGTAGAGGTTTGGCAGCGGTATAAGGCATGTGAATTTATCTGCTTGCATATTCTCTTATGTGGTCAAGTTAGGTGCGCCAATCAAGTGTGAGAGGTGACTTATGTTGTTTATAGTCAAGTATAGTATTCGCCCTGAAAACCGTAATGCTGCAATGGAACGGTTTTTGAAGACAGGAGGAACAGTACCTGCGGGCATAAAAATGTTAGGTCGATGGCATGCGATTGCATAGCTCTCTGGTGTTGCAATCATTGAGGCTAGTGATGCCATGTTGATTCAACAGTGGGTAATGGAGTGGAATGACCTCCTTTCTATGGAAGTCTATCCTGCGTTAACTGATGAGCAAGCGGGTCCGCTGATGGCTGCTGCACTCTCCAAGTAGGGTGTACTTTTATTCAAGCACGATCTGATCAGAACCCGATAGAGTCAGATCAGTCAGGGTGGATTTCATTGAGGGCTATCTCCGTGTGAGATAGCTCCAAGGTTAGATTGAATTGTTCTAGGAGAGTGATGGTGTAAGTTGTTCTGCTATTTTTAGGGTTTTAAAAATAATAAATTCTTAATTTTTCAAATTGTCCGTTTTTTTCTGAAAAAAATAAGTTACATTTTGGAAGCTGTACATTTAATAAAAACTATTAATTTTTACTACATTATTTATTTAAATGATTATTTTAATTCTATTTTTCCAGAAATTGATCGTTACCAGTTTTGATTGTTATTGTCAGGATT
>NZ_JBSYVT010000011.1:0-112069 GCF_054112845.1 Acinetobacter sp. NigerLNRRAM0016 | reverse complement strand
ATATGCCTGATGTACTTCACTAAACTCAAGTTGATGATCCAAGACCAATGAACTGGAGTGTTGGCTATCATTCACTTTAAAACATGATTCATACTCACTTTCCAGTAACTGAAAGTGTTGATCAGGATCATGTGTTATTTCTTGCATAGAACGATACAACGTATTGGTTGTAGGATTCTTAGATAAAGTAGGATCTTGTATTGGTGGTATGTATTCAATTTTGTGTGTTTTATTGTCATTCATAACATAGGTTGATTGTGTCATGATAATTTACTCTGCTGTAATAGATCAAACCTAACCAATTGTTAATTATTAATTAAATATATTATTAGATATATAAATAATATAAGTACCACAAATGGTCAGGCATAAAAAACACCGTAATCCCATGAACTCAAAATCAAGGCAATACGGTGTTTAGGGGTTAATAGAATCAGTTCGTGCTGTAAAGATATCGCGCTAATCTGATCAGCTTTTTTTA
Organism: Acinetobacter sp. NigerLNRRAM0016; assembly: GCF_054112845.1. Classification (NCBI taxonomy): domain Bacteria; kingdom Pseudomonadati; phylum Pseudomonadota; class Gammaproteobacteria; order Moraxellales; family Moraxellaceae; genus Acinetobacter; species Acinetobacter sp. NigerLNRRAM0016. The sequence goes on along the minus strand of NZ_JBSYVT010000011.1, from coordinate 111,588 downwards.
GAATTGAGCCAATCAATTATGTCCTGCTCAAACCAGCCGATAGCGTTCAAACTTAGCTTTATAGGTCGCGGGAACGACTCATCGTAACGTTTCGATTTTGGATTCATTTTGTCATATAAGGTTGTTCTGCCTATCCCGCATAGCTCACGTACTTGCTTAAGACGAAGGATCTGGTTTGTTTTGGTTTCTGTGGTTTGCATTACTTACTCCGATTTAAAACATGTGTGGATGTCTTCGGATGTAAATATGATCTAGAATCGCCAGAAACATCAGTAAAACAAGATTCCCAATTGTTAAGTAGCGTATTTAAATGAGTAATCCCGTCTTCGATCATGAAATTTACAGAATAGCTCACCCTGTAATGCAAAAATTAGTAAAACAAGCTGTGAAAGCAAGAGAATTTCAAGCAACTTACCCAAATCTGTATAGCGAGTTAATACGTATTAAGGCTGTAATATTGCGACAGCTGATCAATCTGTTAACCGAAAAATATAAAGATAGAACGTCACTAGATGCTATGCAAATCAAGATTGAAGTAGAAACAATTGTCATTGGCAGACAGTTACTCAACCATGTAATGGGATATTGCCAAACGAAAAAATTGTTTGCTGAAGACATTTTCTTGCTAAAACACTTACTTCAACCAAATGAACTAACGTATATATTTGAAGAACTTTATTGGATATTTTGGGAAAACATCAACAGATATGAAGAATTGACACAACTCCCAAATTTTTCTACAGGGCTCAAAGAAATCCTCAACAAAGAGTATTTCTTACCTGATTTGCTTCCATTCTGGAATATTAAATCTCTATTTTTGGACTATCTTAAAATTTTTATTGAATATCATAATTTTAAGAACGATAAAGACATAAAAGGTACAAATATCACTCTGGGACCTACAGATAACGAAGTTTGGGATGTAATTAAGCGGTTACAGATTTATGGCATCCCACTACAGAACTCTACAAGATCATTTATCGAACACTCTCAGATAGATGGCAATTCACCGCCTTCAAAGTTTATAAATCTTCATCTGAGTCTAGAAGAGGATGTTAGCAATCTCCCTGTACTTTTAAGTAAGTTCATACATCAATTTATGGCTGCAAGATTAGATAAACAGCGAAACGGGACAGATACGCAACCTAAAATCGACAACAAAGTTGCTGAAAAAATACATAACTTGAGCATCATTTTAGATGATTGTATAAATTCACTTGAAGTACTCAAAAGAGCTGATGCAATTCTTACTGCGCTAATCAGCCTGATTTACTATGATAAAATTTTTGAAACAAAAATCATCAAAGGCAACATTCAGAAGTTTGAATCAGCGAATTATTCTAAATTTATGCTAAGTGAAATTCACGATCCTGCAAACCAAACTATAGTTGAGAATGCTATCAATCAAGATCGTCGCCATTCAATCAACTATACAGGCGACGACTATTTTTCCGATTTATTCCACAATCTTTATGAATTACTTGAAAGTGACAAAGATATAAAAATCATAAAGCCTAAAAAAGCAACAACATTCATCACTTGCGGTATGAGGGATATACTGTATGAGCATAAATTTAGTAAAGCGAGTCTAAGCAAGGGGCTAGATGCTATGGTAGGCAAATTATCGCCAAAACTTGCTGAGATCTTATCCCTCTAGGGCTGCAGACATCTTAACACTCAGTGGAAACGCCTCAATTCAGCAGGTTGATGATTAAAATGACTTGCTGACTTCTAAAATATATGGAGGGCTTTATTTTTTTACAGGCTACCAATTATTGTGAGCAAAGCTAAGAACAAATAGTAAAAATAGATAAAAACCTAATACAATGTAAGCTAAATATTCGCAGAATATTTACACCTTCAGTGAGTCTAGATAATCTGACCAAGCTTGCATCATCACCTTACGTTCATCGAGATATCGAGTACGGTTATAAGCTCGTCCATGCATATCTCGGACTTGATGTGCCAGCTGCTGCTCTATACGCTCAATTGGAAATTTTAAAACTTCATCAAGTAACGTCCGTGCTGTTGCACGAAAACCATGCCCTGTCGTTTCACCATTTTCAAACCCATACTGTTTAAGGCGCTTATTAATAGTCGAGTCACTAATAACAATTTGTGAATTACGCATTGAAGTAAAGCAGTATTCAGTTTGTCCTGTAATCACATACAGATCTTTAAAAAATGAAAATACTTGATCTGACAAAGGAACAATATGCTCTAGTGCTGTTTGATTTTTTGTTTTAGGTGGTGTGTATTTCCATAATCTATTTTCAAAATCTATATCAGCCCATTTTGCAGCACGTAACTCGCCTGGGCGGACAAAAACATGCGGTAAAATTTTAATAGCATAATCAACTACAATTTCACCACGCCCAAAGTTTTGGTCTATATTTTTCAACAATTGGCCCAACATTTCAGTATCAGTAATAGCTGATCTATGTTGCACCTTTCCTGTTTTTAAAATCCCACTGATCTGATCAGCTACATTAAATTGACACAATCCCAATGCAATCGCATAACGATAAACTTGCGAAGCCTTACTACGCATCCGTTTGGCTGAATCTGTTTTGCCTTGTTTTTCGTATAATCGACAAGCATCTAAAATCTGTATAGCAGTAATATCTGAGATAGGATAATTACCTATCGCCATATATAATTTAGTCCAAACAAATTCATTACGTCGTTGTGTGCTGGGCTCAAGCTCTTCTGTTTTACGATATTCTTCCGCTACCGCCTTAAATGTATTATTCAAAGCAAATTGAGCTTTTTCCTCAACTTTCTGCTTTTCAATAGCTGGATCGATTTCCTGAGCAATTAATTTTCTATATTCAGCTCTTTTTTCACGTGCTTCTGCTAAAGACACCTCTGGATATGTTCCAAAGGAAATGCTGTTACGTTTTTTACTGATTGGCCTTGTATAGTCAAAACGCCAATAAATATATCCCTTTTTATCAATAATAAAAAAAAGTCCATTACCATCGGCTAGCTTAATCAATGATTTATTTTCTTCTTTTCTGTGATTAGTAATCGCAGCTTTAAGCTGTTTATCTGTCAAACTTATAACGAGTTTTGCCATGTTTCACGGTAACTAAATGAGTTAAATTCAAACTTACCGCAACTCTTACCGTTATAGGTTGCGGTAAGTTGTGGAAGTCATGGGACACCATGAAACAAGAATAAGCTTAAATCCCTTTATTTTCAATATATACAGGATATCTTAGGATGGGGTAAAACATAAATTTGGTGCGCTCAGCGGGAATCGAACCCACGACCCCAAGCTTCGGAAACTTGTACTCTATCCAACTGAGCTATGAGCGCGCGTGGCACATCATAGCAAAAAAATAATAAAGTGAAAGCAACTCTTTAGAAATCATTCATTTTTATGCTTAGAGTTTAATCAATGTTCCGAACTTGCAACGCAGTATTCCCGGTAATTTACTTGGTTTATTGTTCAAGATCGCTCACAATAGCCTCACTCTTTATGCTGTGAGAACTTCATGACCGATGCATTACTGATCAGAGATTTGTCCAAAACTTATCGTAATGGCTTTCAAGCCCTTAAGGGAATTAATTTAACCGTACCTGAAGGCGAGTTTTATGCCCTTCTTGGACCCAACGGTGCAGGCAAATCGACGACCATCGGGATTATCAGTTCTTTAACCAAAAAGACCTCAGGGACAGTCGAAATTTTTGGTCATAATCTCGATACTCATCCATCATTGGCTAAACAATGTCTAGGCGTTGTACCGCAAGAATTTAACTTTGGTCAATTTGAAAAAACCTTCGACATTTTAGTGACCCAAGCAGGTTATTACGGTATTCCCCGTAAAATTGCAGAACAACGTGCCGAACATTATTTAGAAAAATTAGGGCTATGGGAAAAACGTAATACTCAAGGTCGTATGCTTTCAGGTGGGATGAAGCGTCGTTTAATGATTGCTCGCGCCATGATGCACGAACCCAAACTGCTGATTCTGGATGAACCTACCGCGGGTGTCGACATTGAGCTGCGTCGTTCAATGTGGGATTTCCTGACTGAAATGAATGAAAATGGTACTTCAATCATTTTGACGACTCACTATTTAGAAGAAGCGGAAATGTTGTGTCGTCGCATTGCGATTATTGACCGCGGTGTCATTAAAGAAGACACCACCATGAAAGCCTTCCTCAATCAATTACATGAAGAATCTTTCATTTTCGACTTGGTCGAACCAATTCAGCCACTGCAACTCGATATTATTGGGGTTCGATTTAATTTAATTGATCCTGTGACCTTAGAAGTGACTATGGATAAAGCCCATACTTTAAACGAGCTCTTCCAATTACTCGAAGCACAAGGCATTCAAGTTCGTAGTATGCGTAATAAATCCAACCGACTTGAAGAACTATTTGTCAAACTTGTGGAGAAAAATTTGGAAGGAGCTACACCATGAATATGACTCAAATGCGTGTTGCTCTTTACACTTTAGTACATAAAGAAGTGCGCCGCTTTATGCGCATCTGGCCACAAACCCTGTTACCACCTGCAATTACCATGAGTCTGTATTTCGTGATTTTTGGTAATTTGGTCGGTTCACGGATTGGCTCAATGGGTGGCTTTAGCTATATGCAATTCATTGTGCCTGGCTTAATCATGATGGCGGTGATTACCAACAGTTATGCCAATGTTTCCTCCAGTTTCTTTAGTGCTAAATTCCAAAAAAGCATTGAAGAGCTGATCATGAGTCCAGTCCCTTTGCATTTGGTACTCTGGGGCTATGTCTTGGGCGGTTTATGCCGTGGCGTACTGGTCGGCATTATTGTAACTGCCATGAGTCTGTTTTTTACTGACTTATATATTACCAACTGGTTTGTGACTATATATACCGTCATTGTGACGTCTTTATTGTTCTCACTCGGTGGCTTTATTAATGCCGTTTATGCCAAGTCATTTGACGATATTTCTATTATTCCAACCTTCGTCCTGACTCCGCTAACCTATTTAGGCGGTGTGTTTTATGCCATCAGTGCACTTAGCCCATTTTGGCAAAACCTGTCTTTAGTTAACCCAATTGTGTATATGGTGAATGCCTTCCGTTTCGGAATTTTGGGTCATAGTGATGTGAATGTTTCGATTTCGCTCACCGTGATTACTTTATGTTGTGCTGTCCTTTATGGTATAGCGTATTATTTACTTTCTCGTGGCTCAGGAATGCGTGAATAATGAGTGTAGAACATTCTTTACTTGGTAAAGACACCCAATATCCATCAACATATCAACCAGACATCCTTTTCCCTATTGAGCGTGCGCAAGCGCGTTCAAGCTATGCCCATATCGAAGGCATTCAACAAGGTCAAGATTGGTGGCATGTGTTTGAAATTTCTTGGCTCAATGCGCAAGGTATTCCGCAAGTTGCGATTGGTCGGTTAACGCTGCCTGCAACATCGCCCAATTTGATTGAGTCCAAATCACTCAAGCTGTACTTTAATAGTCTGAACTTTACCCAGTTTGAATCCGAATCTGCATTTATTGCAACCGTAGAAAAAGATTTGTCGGCTGCCGCTGGTGCAATGGTCACGATTCAATTGTTCCAAGTCGATGCACTGGAGATTCATCAGCCTGAAGGCATCTGTATTGATGACTTCGTCCCTGAACGTCTGGAAAATCATCCAGACGCTTCACTACTTGGCTTTGACAGTGAAAATAGCGAACAAGTTGAGATTCAACTCTATTCACATCTGCTCCGCAGTAATTGTCCTGTCACGGGTCAACCTGATTGGGGTACGGTATTTATCCGCTATCAGGGTAAAAAGCCTTGTTATCGTTCACTTTTAGCCTATATTATCTCCTACCGTCAGCATAATGGCTTTCATGAGCAATGTGTGGAACAGATGTATGCCGATATCTGGCAAAATCTGCAACCTGAAAAGCTGATGGTTTATGCAGCGTATACTCGTCGAGGTGGTTTAGATATCAACCCTTGCCGTGTATCGGATTTAACATGGATGCCTCGCCCCATTCGTTTGGCGCGACAATAAAATAAATAATATTGAGGTTAAATAGCAAATGCCTTTTTTTGGTTTCGTCCCTTCTGAAACACTATTAAATAGTATTCAAACTGGTCAGCAAAAGAAAAACTCGAGTGAAGCACTCTACCCTTTACGTGATCAAACTGCGTTATTGATCAATGATGAAATTATTGATGCCATTTTAACGGAATTGGTGCGTCGTTTCCCGCCGAGCGATAAGCGCGACACTGCCGAAAAACTGGCAGGATATGTCAAATCAACTGTTGCCGTGTTGTTAAAACAACTTTTAAGCAAAGCCTCAAATGATGTGGTCAAACAATCGATCGAGTTTTCTGAAAAAAGCTTGTTTAAAGATGCACAAGGTCAATATCGCGTGGGTGAAAGTCTAGATGCGAGCTTGGTCACCAATTTAAAGACCGCGTTTGCTGACATTCGTGCAGGTGGCGACACCAATAAAGCCGTTTTGGTCGAATTGTACAAACAGTTCGCAGAAGCGACTGTACGCCATTTTATGAATGATTTTAACAAAACCCTCGATTTGGGCATGATTAAGCGTAAAGCAGCGGATATCGGCTCTGCGGCAGTCATTAAAGCGGTGCATATTGCGATTGATAAAATCTTCCCGCATTTGACCAAAGATGAACTCACCATTTTGGCAGAGTATCACGATACGCTGTTCCATCATTGATAGAAAATTGAACTATCGGAAACCTAGCTTTTGCTAGGTTTTTTTATTGCTAAATATTGATATACAGCATCTATACACAGGTATATGGTAGCAGGCGCAAAATACTGCCTAAGACTTTATTCTACCAATATCTTCCATGACTACTCCTCCACAGTCCAAATTCTTACGCCAAGCCCCACGTGACGGTTTGAGTACAGCTTCATTGCCATCAAAGTGGCACAAATTACATCTCGATCCTTGGTTATGCCTCTATTTATTGTTAACTGCAATATTAGGTTCAACCGTGCTGTATAGCGCATCAGAGCAAGATTGGAGTTTGGTCTCCAAACAGGCCATGAGTTTTACCATTGGTTTTTTTACCATGTTAGGTTTGGCACAAGTTCCGCCGAAGGTATATCAATCTTTCGCACCTTTTCTATATATAGTGGCACTGTTCTCCCTGATCGGGGTCAAACTGTTTGGGGAAGTGCGTTTAGGTGCGCAGCGCTGGATTGATATTCCGGGACTCGGCAGTGTGCAGCCCAGTGAATTTATGAAAATTGCCATGCCATTAATGATTGCGTGGTTTTTAGCAAGACGTCCCCTGCCCCCAAAAATCAGCCAGATTGGCATATGTCTGATCTTTATTGGCATCCCCTTTATTTTAATTGCGGAACAGCCCGATCTTGGTACGTCATTACTGGTATTCTCAAGCGGGATCTTTGTTTTATTCTTAAGTGGCTTGTCTTGGCGTTTAATTGCAGCTGCAATCGGACTTACGGCACTCATCATTCCAATTGCATGGCAATTTTTACTGCATGATTATCAACGGCAACGCGTTTTTACCCTAATCCATCCCGAAGCCGATGCATTGGGGACAGGCTGGAATATTATTCAATCCGAAACCGCGATTGGTTCTGGTGGTATTTCAGGCAAAGGTTATCTTTTAGGAACCCAATCTCACCTACATTTTTTACCAGAAGGTCATACTGACTTTATTATTGCTGCATTTTCTGAGGAATTCGGGCTAATTGGTATTATCATATTGATTGTGTTGTACTTTGCGATCATTAGCCGAACATTTCAAATTGGGTTAAACAGTTTTCATAATTTTGGGCGTTTAGTGGCCAGCAGCTTTGCTTTGTCATTTTTTGTATATGTCTTTGTCAATGCAGGCATGGTCAGTGGTATTTTACCTGTAGTGGGTGTGCCTTTACCTTTTATGAGTTATGGCGGTACTGCAATTATTACTTTAATGGCCACTTTTGGCGTTGTGATGTCCATTCATACACATCGATAATTTTTAGGATTTAACCTATATGACACATTTGTCTATTTATAAAAAACTGAAGCGTTTATCTTTACTTATTGGTACATTTTCAGTGACCAGCTTTTGCCAGGCCAACGATTTTGCAACAGACCCTCAATATTCCAGTTTTAAACAAAAAACCATGCAGAGCTATGGTTTAACAGCTGAACAAGTGGACTGGGCAATGAATGGTTCACGTAATCTTCCAAACATTATCAATATTATGAACCGACCTGGTGAAAGTAAGCCATGGTATGACTATAAAACCAATTTCATGTCGGAAAGCACCATTCAACGTGGCGTGCGCTTTAAAAGCCAATATGCAGACACCTTAAATCGCGCAGAGCAACAATTTGGTGTTCCGCAATCGGTGATTCTGGGCATTTTAGGCGTAGAAACAGGTTTTGGTGCCAATAAAGGCAATTTCATTACCCGAGATGCTTTGGCAACGCTCGCATTTCGCTATGAACGCCGCGCAGCTTATTTCCAAGATGAACTGTCTGCTTTAATTGCTTGGACCTATAAAGATGGCATTCCAGCTAATTCTGTCGTCGGTTCTTATGCAGGTGCTATTGGCTATCCCCAATTCATGCCTAGCAACATTCCCAAATATGGTGTGGACTATGATGGCAATGGACATATTGACTTGAGAAATTCAGCTGTGGATGCCATTGGATCAATCGCAAATTATCTAGCTCAACATGGCTGGCAACGTAATCAACCGATTGGTTTTGCTGCGCGTTACACAGGTTCAACTCCTGAAACCGCGATTGCTAAAAATCTAGAGCAACCAACACCGTATGGTGTGCTGAAACCACGCGGCATTTCACCGATTAATCCTGTGGTGCATATTGATGATTTAGATCTGGTTAATGTCATCCAACTTGAAGAAAATTATGGCCCAAGTTACTACATTACCTACCCAAATTTCCAAGTGATTACGACCTATAACAAGAGCCGAATGTATGCCACCGCCGTGTGGCAATTGGGCACTGAAATTGCCAGTCGTTAACCAATAAATTAAACAAAACCACAAAAGTCAATCTTTTTTTAAAGCTTAAAGTACATATTTTAAGCTTTTTTTATACAATGTTACAATATTGTATATTTTTTAACCTTAAAACAATTTAATTACCTACTTTTTGTAACTATTTCGGTATAAAGACTAGACACTTTATTGGTGGCATGAATATTATCCATCTCGTCAAATGTAGTTGCACAAGTGGATAAATTGACTTGTTTGCTTGTATTTCAAGGTTTTATTCCTGAATTACTGCTCTGCAAATCGGTCTTTAGGAGATTTTATGCATTCTTCAATGAAATATATTTTAGCTATCGCGACCACGTTCGCCCTGAGTCAGTCTCAGGCAGAATTGGTCCAGTCATCGTCGTTAAACAATGACAATGACAACTCACGTTTAGCAGCGCGTGTGTTAAACAAAGATGCTCAGAGTTTTAACTCTCACTTTTCAAATTTAAATAGCCTTTCAATTACTGAGAGTTCTGGAGATAAAATCCGTCGCGAAACAATCGCAGCGAAAATTGAGATCCCAGCAGACGAGCCTTCAGTCATTGACAAGTTAAATGATGTTGCGTCAAACACAGTTCGTCAATTCAGCCAAACAGGTGTTGCTTCATGGTACGGACGCCAGTTCCATGGTCGTAAAACTGCCAATGGTGAAACATTCGATATGAATGCGCTCACTGCAGCACACCGCAGCCTACCATTGAACTGCTACATTCGTGTAACCAACAAGAACAACGGCAAAAGCGTTGTAGTAAAAGTGAATGACCGTGGTCCATTCCATGGCAACCGTGTACTCGATCTTTCTTATGGTGCAGCGAAACAGCTTGGCATCACCAATGCAGGGACAGCAAAAGTAAGTATTGAACGCGTTGCAGGTCCCAACTCTTAATTTCACTGCTGCAAAACATTTGACATAAAAGCCACTAAAAGTGGCTTTTTTTATTTTCTCGTTTATTTAATATGTTATTTTAAAAAAAAGACAAGAAATCGACGACCTCAGGGGGAAAACGATCCAATGACCAAATCAATCCAATGTCTTAATACTTCACATTTAAAAGTTTTAGCTCTGATGAGCACGGTTTTATTGTCTGCATGCAGCTATTCAATTTCCAAACACATCCATCGCGGTGAAAAATCAGATCCCAAACAGGATGCAACTTTTATTCTGCATGGGGGGCCCATTCTCACCATGCAAGGTGACACCCCCACTTATGTGGAAGCCATGTTGGTTGAAAATGGCATGATTAAATTTACAGGGTCTTTTGATGAAGCCAAACGCCTGAATCAGCGTGCACAACGTTTTAATCTAAAGAACAATACGGTGATCCCTGGGCTGATTGATGCACATAGTCATGCGAACAGTGTTGGGCTACAACAAACTGTAGCAAATTTATATTCTCCTCCAGATGGTAAAGTGACGGATATCCCTTCTCTCATTCAAACCATGCAGGAATGGAAAAACAAGAATCCTGAATTTATTCAACAATCCTCAGGATGGATTATTGGTAATGGCTATGATGATGCACAACTTGCAGAACAGCGTCATCCTACAGCGACCGAACTGGATGCAATTTCCACAGAGCAACCTGTCATTATTTTGCATCAGTCAGGACATTTAGCCACAGTCAACCACAAAGCGCTTGAACTGCTTAAAATTGATGCTAAAACACCAAATCCTGTTGGTGGCGTCATCCGTCGCAAAGCAAACTCGAAAGAACCAAATGGTGTACTGGAAGAAAGTATCGTGTTTCACGCCATGATCCAGATTTTCCAGCATATGCCGCCTGAGGTAATGGAGAAAATGGCACTGACGGCTGTGCAAACTTATGTGAAAAATGGCTATACCACTATTCAAGAAGGTCGTGCGGATGCGGGTACTTCAGAGTTATGGCGTAATATCGCGCAAAAAGGCAAATTACCTGTAGATTTGGTGGTCTACCCAGATATCAGTACAGAAAAATACTACATGCTGCAACATGGTACTTCGCGTGACTATAAACACCACTATCGCATTGGTGGGGTTAAAATCAGCCTGGATGGATCGCCTCAGGGCAAAACGGCTTGGCTGACTAAACCGTATTTGGTTCCGCCTGAAGGTCAGAAAAAATCTTATCGGGGTTATGCCGCATTCCCACAACAAAGTACGGTTCAAAATCTGATTGATTTAGCTTTCCAAAATAATTGGCAAATTCTGGCGCATGCCAATGGCGATGCTGCAATTGACCAGTATTTAACGACCATTGAGAATGCCACCGCCAAATTCCCCGCCCAAGATCGACGTAATGTGATTATTCATGCGCAAACCATGCGCGAAGATCAACTTGATAAAGCCAAAGAACTAAAACTGATTCCATCATTCTTTTCGCTACACACCTACTACTGGGGGGATTGGCATATTCATCAAACTTTGGGACTACAACGTGCCCAGAATATTTCACCAACAGGTTTAGCGCTGCGTAAAGGTATTTTATTTACCGAGCATCATGATGCCCCTGTTATTCCACCAAATAGCATGATGACCTTAGATACGACGGTCAATCGAGTCACACGTAGTGGCGTCGTGTTGGGTGCCGATCAGCGAGTCAGTCCTTATCTCGCACTCAAGAGCATGACCAGCTGGGCTGCCTATCAATATTTTGAAGAAGACAGTAAAGGAACCCTGAGTGCTGGGAAATTGGCTGACTTTGTCATTCTTGATCAAAACCCAATGACCGTACCCAGCAATCAAATCAAAAATATTAAAGTGCTCGCCACTTTTAAAGAAGGAAAAGAAGTCTTTCATGCTGCCAACTAAGCCAGCATAAATCACTTAAATGTTCACAGCAGTTTCAAGGTCTCTTTGAATTGCTGTGAACCCTATCTGCCCAGCCAAATATCCATCCTAAGATCCAAACTGTAATTTTGACCTCACTGCAATTCTGTTTTATATTTTCAGTGAGATGAAGGAAATAAAAACGACAACAAATCACACTTCGCAGGAGCGACTTATGAAAACCGTGACAGAATGGTTCGATGAATATAGCGAAAGCCACCAAAATAAAACCAACAAACTCATTCACTGGTTTTGCGTACCCACGATTCTATTTTCAATTATTGGCATCTTGGCGCATTTTAGCGCTTTACTCACCGCACTGATTGTGATCTTAACCCTGCTCTTTTATAGCCGTTTGGATATTGTTTTGGCCGTTGCAATGGCTGCACTCATTGTCGTGATGGCATGGCTGATTTACATATTACCTGTCGGCGTTGGTTTTTATATTGCTCTGTTTGTTTTTGCATGGATTGGACAATTTTATGGGCATAAAATTGAAGGAAAGAAACCTTCTTTCTTTAAAGACTTCCAATTCCTCCTGATTGGCCCAATTTGGTGTATGGATGCATATCTAAGCAAACTGGTACCTAAATTCAAAACCCACGCTAGAGCACAAATGAACGCAATTTAGCACTCATGTCCAATTTTCACTGTGGAAGAGCCCTTTCTTTAGCTTTTCCACAGTGAATTGATTCAAAAGATCAGCATCTCTAATGCATAAAAAAACAGCAAACTTAAAGCCAAACTCAATAAAACCCGACGCAGAAATAAGGACACCAGTACGCAAAAAATCGTCGCATAAAAATAGCTATTGCTAGCTAAGGATCGCCACTCACCTGCATCATAAAAAATAATCGGAATACAAATGGCGGTGAGCAAACAAGGTGCCGAATACTTCAACATACGCTCAAAAAAAACGGGAAACCGAATGGCAACTTTAGGCTCTAAAAACACATAGCGATTAAAAAATACAATCCCAGCCAACAAGAGAATAAATGCCCAACTCATGCCTTTCTCTCCCAGCGTTCCATATAGACTGCCACTCCCATTCCCAGCATGCCTGAAATTAAGATGGCAGCCTCAATATGTAAGGCGGTGAGGCAAAGGGAACTGATGATTGTCGTGAGCACCCCCAGCAAACTGATCCAATTTTTAATAAAAGACACAATAATCGCCACCAGCACCGCAACAATTGAAAAATCCAGATGTAGACTGGATAAATTGGGGATGGTCGATGCCAAATAGATTCCCAACACGCTAAACAGCCCCCATGCCAAATAGAAACTTAGCCCTGCACCCAAGAGATAATATGGTCGACGCTGTGATTTTTGCATGGCAACCGCAAACAACTCATCGGTTAATAAAAAACCCAAAGGAATACGGTAATAACTCGCCAAAACAGAAATATCCTTACGCAGCGTAAGTGCATAAATAAAATGCTGACTGGTCAAGAAAAAAACCGTAATTGCAATGGTGATTGCTGTGGCATCGGCTGACCACATTCCCAAACTGACCAGCTGCGCTGCACCAGCAAATACTACTGCCGACATCGCGACCGCTTGAGGGATTGTTAGTCCCGCATCAATTGCCACTGAACCCGCCAAAATACCCCATGGTAGGACTGCAATTGATAACGGTAAAATATCTAAAGCCCCTTGTATAAAATCTTGGGATTTTTGATTCGTTGTAGTATTCAGTTGCTGTTGAGAGAGATCCATAAATTACACATCTTCAAGAACACCCAAATAAAATAAGGGTTCTCTCACTGAATTTTCTTGTACGAAATTGCTGATTGCTTTCGTTTTTATATTTAAAAAAATAATAAAAGGATAGAGATAAAGAATTCGAATCTTAGATTTCAAATACACCCACTTTTGAATTAACGCAGACTGGTTACATACTGCAAAGGTGTTACCCCCATAGCTTTTTTAAAATGCCGATTGAAATGACTCTGATCTGAAAAACCACATAAGTCAGCCACCAAGGCAATGTTTTCACCCCGTTTTAAAAGCTGTTTGGCACGATGCAAACGAAACTGAATTAACCACGCATGCGGCGGTAAGCCTGTATATTTTTTAAATTGACGTAAAAAATGCCAAGGACTTAAACCCGCAGTTTCTGCAAGTTCATTCAATGAGAAATCTTTTTCAGGCGTACTTGCCAATAATTCCTTGATCATCAAGATTCGATTTTGCGCTTCAGGTAAAGGCAACTCACCCACTTTAATACGGCTATGATGCGACATCAAATATGCCAAAGTTGAAAGATATAAGGTTTGCTTAAACAATTGATTATCTTTATTTTCTAATAAATCAAATAATAAGCTTAGTTGTTGTGCCAGACCTTCATCATGAATGACAGCATTCGGAAACCACGGCATTGTGCCTGAGGAGTGAAAAAAGTCCTGACTGACATCCTTCAGCATTTCAGGGGTTGGATAAATCGCACGATAACGCCATCCTGTCGCTACCGCAGAGGAGCCCGTATGCACTTCGTCCGCATTGACCAAAATAATGTCACCTTTCGGCGCAACATGCAGCGCACCTGTCCGATAAAAAGACTGTGCCCCTTCTTCAATCACCCCAATGCAATAACCCTCATGAACATGTTTGGAAAATTGCTTTTGTACATATGAAGCATTCAGCAACTCTAAGCCACCCAATTCTTGTACATGCTTAAATTTCACAAATTCATGCTGCGTTTCATTCATACAATTGTTCATGCATACCCACTAAGTGCTGACCAATTGCAACATAACATGATTATTTTGGCTGTATAGAACAAAATTGCTGTCTACAATTTTCACTATTGGTAGGTTTTTCCCTGATATTTTAACCAGCCAGCAATATGACGTTGCTGCGGATCATGATGCGTCCAGTGAATCACCCCACCTTTAGGGTTGTATTCATATTCCCCATAAAATTCAACCACATCCCCTTTCTTTAAATTTTCAATTCGCGGTGCTAAATCAATATTATGTGCCACCAACACAGTTAAACCATTGCTAAGCTCAAGAATAAATTTTTGATGCCGTGAACCGTCATTGTCATCCGCTAAAACTACATTGACTCGACCACTGGCCTGTACTTGAACATTGCTTTGCTGCTGTTGAAATGCCTGTTGGATTTTTCCACTATCATCAGTTGTTGATTGTGTTTCTGACTGAACCACTGCTGATTGTGTATTATTCAGCTGCGGGTTTTCTTTTTGTTCTCGATCAAAGCCTAAATACGCGCCAATCAGCACCAGAACGACGATACCGATTCTTAAATTTGTTTTATTCATGTCTTGTTATCCTTTTTATTCGATATAAAAAAAGCCCCAAATGGGGCTTTTTTTGCAAAATTAGATTATTTTGCAGCAGCTTGAGCAGCAGCAACTTCTTCAGCAAAAGAAAGTTCCGCTTTTTTCTCAATACCTTCACCCACTTCGAAACGAACGAATTGAGCTACAGTTGTACCAGTCGCTTTCAATACTTCAGCAACTTTCTTGTCGTTGTCGATTACGTACATTTGACGCTCAAGAACAACTTCGTTCAAGTATTTCTCAACTGAACCAGTTACCATTTTCTCAACGATGTTTGCTGGCTTACCAGATTCAATCGCTTTCGCTTCTGCAATTTCTTTCTCTTTCGCGATAAGATCAGCAGAAACGCCTTCAGCAGTTACAGCAACTGGGTTGAACGCAGCAACGTGCATTGCAACGCCTTTACCAGTTTCAGCAGAACCTGTGTAAGCAACTACAACACCAATTTTTAAACCGTGTTTGTAAACTGCAAGGTTTTCACCTTCAACAATTTTAGCACGACGTACTTGGATGTTTTCACCGATTTTTTGAACAAGAGCGATACGCGCTTCTTCAACAGTAGCACCATCTTCAAGTTTAAGTTCAGCAATTTTAGCAGCATCAGTTTCGCCAGCAGCAAGTGCAGCAGCAGCAACTTTAGCAGAGAAACCAGCAAAGTTTTCGTCTTTAGCAACGAAGTCAGTTTGGCAGTTTACTTCTAAAAGAATTGCTTTGTTGCCTTCTTGAGCGATAGTGATCGCGCCGTCAGCAGCGATGTTACCCGCTTTTTTAGCAGCTTTAGCTTGACCAGATTTACGAAGGTTATCAATCGCTAATTCGATGTCACCGTTCGCTTCTGTTAATGCTTTTTTACATTCCATCATTGCTAAACCAGTACGGTCACGCAATTCTTTAACCATGCTTGCAGTAATAGCAGTCATGTGAATCTCCTAAAAATCGGTAGAAAATGAATTCTTTTTAGAACAGAAACGGCCCAGAGGGATGCTCATGGGCCGTCTGCATACATGACGCTTACTTTGCCACCATCACATGTCGCAAAAATGACAAGCTTGCGTCAAAACGCATTAAGCCTCAGGAGCTTCTTTAGCAGCTTCGTCGCCTTTTGCTTGTGCATTTGCTTGAGTTTGAGCGTACTCTTTACCAGCAAGGATCGCATCAGCCATAGCAGAAGCGTAAAGTGTTACTGCACGGATCGCATCGTCATTACCCGGGATAACGAAATCAACGTTGTCTGGGTTAGAGTTTGTATCAACGATACCGATTACAGGAATACCAAGGTTTTTAGCTTCTTTAATCGCGATTGATTCGTGGTCAACGTCGATTACGAATAATGCGTCAGGTAAACCACCCATGTTTTTAACGCCGCCTAAAGCACGTTCAAGTTTTTCCATCTCACGAGCGCGTTCTAAAGCTTCACGTTTAGTAAGCTTAGCGAAAGTACCGTCTTGAGATTGAGTTTGAAGGTCTTTTAAACGGTTGATAGATTGGCGAAGTGTTTTCCAGTTCGTCAACATACCACCTAACCAACGGTGATCTACATATGGTTGACCAGCGCGTTGAGCTTGTTCACGGATGATGTTTGAAGCAGCACGTTTAGTACCAACGAACAATACTTTGTTCTTTTTGCTTGCAAGATTGTTAACAAAGTTCAAAGCATCATTTAACGCAGGAACAGTGTGCTCAAGGTTGATGATGTGAATTTTGTTACGAGCACCAAAGATGTATTGACGCATCTTTGGGTTCCAGAAACGAGTTTGGTGACCGAAGTGAGCGCCTGCTTGAAGAAGGTCGCGCATGCTTACGTTGTAATCTGCCATTTTCTTTACCTTAAAGTTTGGGTTAGGCCTCCATATATCCGCATTCTCCACCCTTAAAGGGCACCCAGAGTAATGTGTCGATATATGTGCGGATTTTTACCCATTTGAATCAAATGACTCGTGAAGATATTCACGAAAAAGCATTTGATAAAATGGGCGGCTATTTATACCATAGTCACATACAAATTTCCAAAAGTTTTTAGAGATCATGAACACAACTTATCAAGCTCCCCGTCGATTAATTAAAACTGCCGATGAAATTGAAAAAATGCGCGTGGCAGGACGACTGGCGGCGGAAGTGTTGGATATGATCAAACCGCATATCAAACCAGGGGTAACGACTCTCGAATTAGACACGATTTGTCACGATTATATTGTGAACGTGCAAAATGCGATCCCTGCATGTTTAGGTTATGGCGCGGCACCGGGTCGTCCAGCGTTTCAACATACCATCTGTACTTCAGTCAACCACGTGGTGTGTCACGGTATACCATCTGAAAGCAAAATCTTGAAGAAAGGCGATATCTTAAATATTGACGTGACTGTGATTAAAGACGGTTTCCACGGCGATACCAACATGATGTACGTGGTGGGTGAAGAAACTTCTATTCTTGCAGACCGTTTATGTAAAGTCGCACAAGAAGCGATGTATCGTGGTATTGCAACGGTTAAGCCGGGTTCAACCATTGGTGATATTGGTTTAGCCATTCAGAAATACGTTGAGTCAGAGCGTTTTAGCGTTGTTCGTGAATATTGTGGTCACGGTATTGGCACTGTATTCCATGATGAGCCACAAGTCTTGCATTATGGTCAAGGCAACAGCGGTATGATCCTTGAAGAAGGCATGACCTTTACCATTGAGCCAATGGTCAATGCAGGTGTATGGCAAACTAAATTGCTGGGTGACAAATGGACGGTTGTGACCAAAGATCACAAACTTTCTGCACAATATGAACACACAATTTTAGTGACCAAAGACGGCGTTGAAATTTTAACTGCGCGTCCTGAAGAAGATTTATCTCGTTTTCAGTCCGAAAACGTGTCATTGGCTTAAAAACTAAGTCAGTGGTCAAAAAGGTCACCTTCGGGTGATCTTTTTTTATATTCAAAACCAACAAATCAAAACCATTTTATTCTTTATCTTTAATTACTTATAAAATATTCAGATCGACCACTTTAAATCACTATACAACTTTTTGAAATAACACAATTGATTGACAGGTAACAGAATCATAAAAAAATCACGGTAATTTTCACAATTTTTTAAAACTATTCCTGTTCGAAAACAACAGTTTTCTTTTGCTTCAATATTGAATAATGCCCCTGAATAAAAATGATGAAAAATGGACATGGAGTCCCCTATGCAAAAATCAGGATTGGCGTTTTCAGTCGCTATTGCCCTTATGCCTACAATTAGCCAAGCAAAATCTCCATATTTTAGCCTGCAAGATGGAGATGGTTTCAAGCGCTTCTCTATTTCCGTGGGTGCACTGCACGTTATGCCTCAAGGACAGGCACAACCCTTTCGAGTCAATACTGCTGTTGCAGAAGGTGAAACAGCAGATGTCGGTAGCATTCAAGCACAAACCGTTTTAGACAATATTCGCCCAGACAGCGAAGTGAATCCCCTACTCAAAGCAACACTTGAAGGTTTGGCAGCAATTGATGCGCCTGTACCTTCAAGTCTAAGTGGCACCGCTGAAATACACGGTTTGAGTCAATGGGATAATGCAGGTACTGGACTTGAAGCTGACGATGTCACCACTTTGGGTATTATGAGTAATTATTTCTTTACGGACCATGTTTCCTTAGAGGTGAAAGCGGGCATTCCCCCCAAAGTTGATTTACAAGGTCAAGGAAAAATCTATGCGCCCTTTTCTGCGATTGCCAGTCCATTGGGGGGTGCTTTGGGACAACTCGAATTGGAAAATGATATTTTAATTACCGATTTGGCTGCACATGGGGCTGCCGCTTCGGCTCGGGCATGGACCCCTGCATTTGAATTGCAATATCACTTTGGCAAAACTGGGGTGAATAAATTTCGTCCCTATATTGGTTTGGGCGTGATGTATGCCTATTTCAATGAACTTGAAATGAATCCACGTATTGAACAAGACTTAATTGCCGCTGGTCATATGATTGCCAATATTAAAGAAGGTCATGCGGGCGCATCTTTAGAAGCTAAAACCAGTTCAGCCAATCCTCAAGTTGACCTTGAAGCCTCCGATGCCTTTGCACCGATTGCCACTGTTGGATTCACCTATGATTTTAATGCCAATTGGTTTGCTGTCGGCTCAGTCAGTTATGCACAGCTCAGCAATGACACCACCATTACAGTGACCGATGCAAAACTCGGTGAACTGATCCGTTCCAAAGCCGATATAGAAATCAATCCGATTCTGGCCTATGCAGGGATTGGTTATCGTTTTTAAAACTTAAACCGCTGAGATTCCACATCTATATGATATTTATTAAAATATTATAAATGTAGTGAAATATCTATGCGGTTTTACCCAGCGCACTCATTCTCTAAAGTGCATTGTTATGATGCACTTTAACTGAATACGTTAAAGAATGAATTATTTTTGATCAAATTTCATTCATCTATATTTAAAAATTTCATCTCACTGTTTAGCCTGATACCAACTCATTTTCATGAGCAGACTCAAGCATTTAATCGCAGTATGGGCTGAATAAAGGTTCCATTAGCAATTTTGGCATATTGCTTGCATTTTAATCTACAAGATGAATCAACGCAGATTCACACAGTAAATAGACGGCCAACGATGTCCGTTCTGATCGGATTACAAGCCACTTGAAAAGCTTGTAAACAAAATGACGCTCAGTTCAGGGGATGGTTATGTCTTCAACAATAAACAGCGACGCTAAAAAAGCGACTCAAATTAAACTTTTCAGTTTCTCTACACCTGCGATGCGTGCTTTCCATATGTCATGGTTAGCATTTTTTGTCTGCTTCTTTGCATGGTTCGCCTGTGCACCATTGATGCCTGTGATTAAAGGCGAATTCAATTTAACCAAAGATCAAATTGCCAATATTAATATTGCGGCTGTTGCCATCACGATTTTAATTCGACTAATCGTTGGACCCTTGTGTGATAAATATGGCCCCCGTAAAACCTACACCGCGCTGTTACTCTTAGGCAGTATTCCTGTGTTTGGTGTTGCTGCAGCCAATACTTATGAATCCTTTTTATTTTTCCGTTTGCTGATTGGTGCGATTGGCGCAAGTTTTGTGATTACGCAATATCACACCAGCGTAATGTTTGCACCGAATGTGGTGGGTACAGCCAATGCAGCTACCGCAGGTTGGGGCAACGCAGGTGGTGGTGCGACTCAAGCCTTAATGCCTCTAATTTTGGGTGCAATCTTAATGTTTGGCGTTGAGCAAACCATGGGCTGGCGCATTGCCCTCTTGGTACCAGGCGTGATGATGGTGATTGTCGGGATCTTATACTGGAAATTTACCCAAGACTGCCCACAAGGGAACTTTAAAGAACTCCGTGCACAAGGTATTGAAGTAGGCAGCGGTAAAAAAGGCAGCACCGCTATTCTTTTACAAGCTGCACGTAACTATCGCGTTTGGATTCTGTTTGTCTCATATGCTGCTTGTTTTGGGATTGAGATCTTTATCCATAACATTGCAGCCATGTATTACACCGAACACTTCAACATGGGGCTAAAAGAAGCAGGACTTGCTGCGGGGATCTTCGGTTTATTGGCACTGTTTGCGCGTGCCTTAGGCGGCATCGTTTCAGACAAAGTCGCAATTGCAAAAGGTTTGGATGGACGCACCAAAGTGCTCTTTACCTTTGTCTTGCTTGAAGGCTTATTCTTAATCCTGTTCTCTCAAATGAACACTGCAGTATTGGCGATTATCAGCATGACAGTATTTGCACTGTTCACCCATATGGCGTGTGGCGCAACTTATGCACTGGTTCCGTTTATTGACCGTGATGCCTTAGGCGGTGTCGCTGGAATTATTGGTGCGGGCGGTAATGTCGGCGCAGTGGCAGCAGGCTTCCTCCTCAAAGGACTGTTAGATGTACAATCCTGCTTGTTTATCTTAGGTGGTTTGGTCACTTTGGCTGCCTTTAGTGTCATTTTGATTCGCTTCACTGTCGAACATAAAGCAAAAGAAAAACAACTCTTTGAACAGGCTGTTCTCGAACGCAACAGCATGGCTTAAATCTTCCAAATTTGGGGAATGGTAGAGCACTCGTCTCCTTCCCCCATCTTCCTTGCTCAAAATCTTAGACCTTTATACTTCAGGGAATTTCAATGAAATTACGTATGCTCTCTGTGCTTTCGCTCGCCCTCATTTCCTTAAATTCGGCGTCCGCTGCTGATGATTTCTTTTCCCAAACCAAATTTGGCTTGGACACACGCTTACGTTATGAAATGGTCGATCAAGACAATCAATTAGAAAATGCTGATGCTGTTACGCTTCGTATTCGCCCCTCCATTCAAACCGGCAGTTGGCATGGTTTCAGCGGCTTTGTGCAAGGTGAAGGCACAATTGAATTAAATGATCAGTTCAACAGCACACGAAATGCGGAAACAACCTATAACAGTGTGCCTGATCCTGAAAACCTGCAACTGAATCAGCTCTATTTAAAATATGCCAGCAATCCAAAACTAGATTTAACCCTAGGTCGTCAACTCATCAATTTGGACAATCAACGTTTTGTCGGTTCGGTTGCATGGCGTCAAAATGATCAGACTTTTGATGCTGTGGCGCTGAATCTAAAACCACTGACCAACATTGGGTTGTATTATGCTTATATCAATCAAGTGAATACGATTTTTGGGAGTGAAAATCCTGAACCGAAATATGTGCGGGCACAGGATGGCGAGCAAGACAGTGATATTCATTTGATTCAAGCCAAATGGAATTACTCGCCTGCCTTAAATATGACCACTTACGGTTATCTTATGGATTTTAATGATTTACCCGCTTGGTCCAATCAGACTTATGGACTGCGTGTGACAGGAAAAATCAAAAATCTGCGTTATGTTGCTGAGTATGCCAAACAATCTGAATATGCCGATCAGCCGATTAATTATGATGCTAACTATTACACCGTAGAACTAGGATATAGTCTCGCGGCTAGCAATCCTTTGGGTGAAGTCGCACTGGGTTACGAAGTTCTTGGCAGTGATCATGGTCAAATTGGTTTTCAGACGCCATTGGCAACCAAACACAAATTTAATGGCTGGACAGATGTTTTTCTGAATACCCCTGCCAACGGTTTAACCGATCTTTATCTCAGTTCAAGCCTAAATATTCTGCGCCAAGTGAAATTGGCTACGGAATACCATCATTATCGTAGTGATGAATACAGTCTGGATTATGGACAAGAATATGCCGTGTCATTTACCCATCCACTCCCTCTAAAAGGTCTCTCTGCACTGGCTAAATTTTCAAGCTATCAAGCTGAAGATTATGGGGTAAATACCGATAAATTCTGGCTACAACTAGATTATAAATACTGATTGAATGCTCCGTCCGTTCTACGCTAATAACGGACGGAGCCTGCTTTATTACACTTTTCAAATATTTCATTCAAATATCGAATTTTATCGATCTATTGCGTACAATATCGAGCAATCCTCATTATTGTCGTGCAAAAGCTGCTATGTCTGATAGTCAATTTTCCAAGCCATTGATTTATATGCTCATGGGAAGTGCAATTATTTTGGCACTTTCATTGGGTGTAAGACATGCTTTTGGTCTGTATTTGGTTCCCATGAGCCACGAGTTTGGCTGGGGGCATAATGTTTTCAGTTTGGCCATTGCCCTACAAAACCTGATTTGGGGTGCGGTACAGCCTGTCACGGGTGCTTTTGCGGATAAATATGGCAGTAAAATCGTGGTAACAGTGGGCGGTGTGCTCTATGCCATCGGGTTGCTGTTGATGTCAGTCAGTTCAACAGGCTTAATGCTAAATATCAGTGTGGGATTGATTTTAGGTTTGGCATTATCTGCAACCTCTTTCCCTGTGTTGCTTTCTGCCGTTGGACGTGCAGCCCCCCCCGAAAAACGCAGTCTTGCCATGGGAATTGCCAGTGCGGCTGGCTCCTTTGGGCAATTCATTATGTTGCCGTCGACCTTGTTACTCTTACAAAGTATTGGTTGGTCCGCGGCATTGGTCGTGAGTGCCATTTTAATTGCGCTCATTGTGCCACTGGCGTGGATGCTTAAAGCACCGATGTATGTTGCGCCAAATGCCCAAACATCTGCTGCTCCTGCGCTGACATTTAAACAGATTCTCAACATAGCCAAAGCACATAAGCCGTTTTGGTTCTTGGCTTTAGGCTTTTTGGTCTGCGGCTTTCAGGTGGTATTTATTGGCATTCACTTACCAGGCTATTTAATAGATCACGGCTTTGACGCCACCACTGGCACCATCTTCCTTGCCTTGGTGGGATTATTTAATATCTTCGGGACTTACGGCGCGGGCTGGTTAGGCGGAAGATTTTCCAAACCGAAACTACTCATGGGCTTATATGCACTGCGTGGTGTTGCCATGATTGCCTTTTTAGCTTTACCACTCAGCACTTGGACCGTGTATAGCTTCGGCATCATTATGGGGCTATTATGGTTATCTACCGTGCCGCTGACTAATGGTATTGTTGCGAATATGTTTGGCATTCGCTATTTGTCGATGCTGAGTGGTATTGTATTTTTCACTCATCAAGTTGGCTCATTCTTTGGCGGATGGCTTGGCGGTGTCAATCATGACATGACAGGCAATTATCAAGCGGTCTGGATGATTTCAATTGCGCTCAGCGTCTTAGGTGTCTTGGTGCATTTCTTTGTCGATGAAAAGGCGGTGGTTCATGAATAATCCATCTCTATTTTGGCTAAAGACTTCTATCAGCCTAGTCATACTAGGACTGATCATTACGGCCATTGCACTCTGGCTACAAACTCCACAGCTGTTTGAATACTTTAACCAAGCCTTTTGCCCGCATTAATCTCTTAAATCGCTCACTCGATTTTTCATAAACTCAGCATTTATTGTTATTTCAAAAAATGCTGAGTTTTTCATAATTTAAAACAACAATAAATTTAGAGCTACAATAATGACCAGCCTGACTCAACTCTCTCAAGCCATTCATGATGCACCGCAATGGCATATTCCCGATGCCTTTCAAGCGAGTAATGAAATTCAAATTACCCCATTGAAAGACCAAGCTTTAGGTGCGGTGGTGACAGGCTTAGATGCACGCAAAGCCCAATCTGGTGAAACCATTTATCGGCTCAAGCAAGCTTTAGCAGAACACCTCATTTTAATCTTTAAACAACAAAGTCTGGATGATCTGCAATATTTGGCTTTTGCCAGTTATTTTGGCGCAATTTTCCGCCCAAGTGCTGACAATCCTGTTCTGGCAAGCCAATCCGATACAGGCACACCGCCCGATGTAGTTCCTGTTTCAAATGCAGTGGGACAAGGCGACTACACAGGTCATGGTGAACTCAGCCCACATGCCGATCATCAATGGACTCCTTTGCCTTCATTTGGTTCATTACTGTATGCGATTGAATTACCTCAATCTGGCGGTGAAACCAGCTGGTATAATACTATTCAAGCGTATGATGCACTGATGCCTGAACTCAAAACCCATATCGATCAGCTTCAACTCATCACTTATAACCCTTTTGTCCGAGCCAACAGCAATAAAGGCTCAGACAACTATGCCAATAATAGTCCCTATTATCGCTTTAAGGATCAACCCATTTTAGGACATGCCTATCCGCATCCTCTCGTCCGCACGCATCCTGAAACTGGACGTAAGGCCTTGTGGTTAAACACGCGCTCAGAAGTGGAATTGCTTAATTATGATGATGCCGCAGGCAGTGCACTGATCGCACAACTGCGCAAACACATCTTAAAACCTGAGTTTCGTTATGATCATGCTTGGGAAACTGGCGACATTGTGTTTTGGGATAACCAAGTGACCTTGCATTCTCGAACGCCCTTCCCCTCTGAGCAGCGTCGCCTGTTAAAACGCATCAGTCTGTCAGGTGCTCGCCCTTTTTAGAGCTTTGGATATGTGTTCTTGAAATAAAAAAGCCCATCATGATGATGGGCTTTTTACAGAAACCTAATTACTTAGAACAGACGGTTCATACCATTTAAGGTCGCTACACGGTAAGCTTCCGCCATGGTCGGATAGTTAAATGTGGTTTCCACAAAATACTTGATGGTATTGTTTGGACTATTCATCACAGCCTGACCAATGTGAATAATTTCCGCAGCGTTATTACCAAAGCAATGTACACCTAAAATTTCCAAAGTATCGCGGTGGAACAGAATCTTTAATTCGCCCACGGTATCGCCTGTAATTTGTGCACGTGCCAAATGGCGGAAAGACGCCTGCCCCACTTCGTACGGGATTTTTTCTTCAGTTAACTGCTGTTCGTTCTTACCAATTGAAGAAATTTCTGGAATGGTATAAATCCCTGTTGGAATATCTACCACAGGCTGAACACCCTCTTCACCACTCATGTTTGCACCCGCGCAACGACCTTGGTCATAGGCAGCAGATGCCAATGAAGGCCAGCCAATCACATCACCCGCGGCATAGATGTTTTCAACTTCGGTTTGGTACTGATCATTGACCATAATTTGACCGCGGCTGTTTGGGGTAATCCCAACATTTTCCAGCCCAAGACCATCGGTATTGCCTGAACGACCGTTACACCACAAAATCGCATCGGCTTTAATTTTCTTACCACTGAGCAAATGCATCACCACGTGATCATCAAAAGTTTCAAGGTGATCAATCTGTTCGTTATGGCGAATCAACACACCCTGCTCACGTAAGTGATATGACAAGGCATCAGAAATTTCATCATCTAAATAGCTGAGCAATTTCATTTGAGTGTTGATCAAATCAACTTTGTGATCTAAACCAATGAAGATAGACGCATATTCACAGCCAATGACACCAGCGCCATAAATAATGATTTTCTGAATTGAGAAATCCAAATCCAAAATTTTGTCTGAATCAAATACACGTGGGTGATTGAAATCCAACATTGCTGGACGGTATGGACGACTACCCGTCGCAATCACCAACTGTTTAAACATGATGGTTTCTTTTACCCCTTCAGAGGTAAACACCAATACTGTATTTGCATCTTGGATATACGCACGACCGTGGAAAATATCAATTCTATTACGGTCATAAAAGCGTGAGTGGGTATCGACTTGTTGTTGAATCACTTTGTGCGCATTACGCAACACTTGCTTCATGGTGAACTGTTTCCAATCCCCAACTTTTTGGAACATTGGATCACGTTGGTAACGAATAATGCTCGATACCGTTTGACGTAAAGCTTTACTTGGAATTGTCCCAACGTGGGTACAGTTCCCCCCTAATTGCTCACGCATATCAATAATTGCAACACGCTTGCCCGATTTGGCAAGTTTCATTGCCGCGCCTTCACCAGCAGGGCCCGAACCGAGAACAACCGCATCGTATTTTACGAAAGTTCCACTAACGACCTCTTTCTTACGTGGCATTCAACGCTCCTTTTCTATAAATCTGTGTCTATTTTCGCTCTATTATGACTGAAAATAGGTGACTTTGCTGTATTTCATAGTCATATATTGAGTGATAACGACATTTAGAAAATGAATAGTGTTTTCGCCCTATCAATGTGCAATTCCGTTATAATGTGGTCATATCTCTCCGTGTAAACAGTGGAATAGTTGAATATGTCTGAAAGCCGTAAACCTGAACAGGGTGTTAAACTTCGTGGTGCAGAAAAAGTCTCACGTATTCCTGTCAAAGTTGTTCCTACGGTTGAAGTGCCTCGCAAGCCAGACTGGATTCGTGTCAAGATGACAGCGCCTGAGGAAGTTCAACGCATTAAAACAACACTCCGTGCGCAAAAATTACATACCGTTTGTGAAGAAGCAGCTTGCCCGAATTTACCTGAATGTTTCGGTGGTGGTACAGCAACCTTCATGATTATGGGCGACATTTGTACCCGTCGTTGCCCGTTCTGTGATGTAGCACATGGTCGTCCAAATGCGTTAGACCCAGATGAACCACGCCATATGGCTGAAACCATTGCAAACTTAGGTTTAAAATATGCCGTAATTACTTCCGTAGACCGTGATGATCTACTGGATGGTGGTGCTCAGCACTTTGTGGATTGTATTAAAGAAGCACGCAGCTTAAGCCCGAAAACCTTGTTGGAAATTTTGGTGCCTGACTTCCGTGGTCGTATGGATATTGCTTTACGCATCATGACGGAATGTCCGCCTGATGTGTTTAACCACAATATTGAAACTGTGCCACGCTTATATAAAGCCATGCGCCCAGGTTCAGATTATCAGCACTCTTTAACCCTGCTGAAAATGTTTAAAGAATACTGCCCTGATGTGCCAACCAAATGTGGTTTGATGGTGGGTATTGGTGAAACTGAAGAAGAAGTGATTGCTTTATTAGATGACTTACGTGCCCATGATGTGGACTACGTGACCATCGGTCAATATTTACAGCCTTCTAAAGAACATGCACCAATTGACCGTTTTGTCAGCCCAGAAGAGTTTGAACGCTATGCAGAACATGGTCGTAAACTTGGCTTCAGAAATATCTGGTCTGCGCCTATGGTACGTTCAAGCTATTTTGCAGACCGTCAATACTATGGCGAACCTGTACCTGAAGTACGTCGTAAAGTTGATCCTGCCAAAAAAATTGCAGTACAAACCATTGAAGCTTAATTAAAGCTTGAATTGGAAAAACCCTTTAAATTTAAGGTTTAAAGGGTTTTTTATTGCCTAAAACTAATACATAGATGCCTGATCCTAAATCCAATAAACATTAAAGCTGTAGAAAAATTCATTCACTTCAAAACGTACTTGGTACCCCAATTGAGTCAATTCAGCCGAAAGTTCCCGAATCTCATTTAAGGGCAAATGTTTCGGTAAAACCGCAAACACGGCCGTATTTCCTTGCTGGGCGCTTTCTTCTATTAATTTGGCAAGCCGCTCTTTATATAAATTGATATCTAACTTGGCAGTTGCTGAAAGAATTTTTGCCTGATCTGCTGTAATAAAACTCATCGTTGTTCTCATTATAGTGATGCGTAATTTTTAATCATAGCAAATGAAAAATAGAGAAACGAGAGATTTCGAATGACATTTTCCCTAAATCATCAAGTTCATTTCCTGTGCAAGACTGAACAACATACGACCTTAAAATTCACCATTCCTTACATCTCCTAACGCATTATAAACAGCATAAAATTGCTTAAATTGTGATTAAAAAATAAACTAATCATATAACAAAAAAATGGAGCTCAAGAATGATCCTTCGCAAGAAACAACTCCTGACCAGTTTATTCATGTAGGTTTGCTTACTGCAAACACCCATGCTTATGGCGGCAAGTGATATGCGCACTGAACAAGTCCAATTTAAGAAAGGCACCTCCAGTGCTGTTATTTCTTCCTCCATC
This sequence comes from Acinetobacter sp. NigerLNRRAM0016, assembly GCF_054112845.1. NCBI lineage: Bacteria > Pseudomonadati > Pseudomonadota > Gammaproteobacteria > Moraxellales > Moraxellaceae > Acinetobacter > Acinetobacter sp. NigerLNRRAM0016. The sequence goes on along the minus strand of NZ_JBSYVT010000011.1, from coordinate 83,141 downwards.
AAAGGCTATGAAATTGTGGACTATGAACTCCGTGCGAATGCAGGACAAGTCATGAATACCAGTTTAGCCACCAAGCATGGCGCCACCTATTTCAATATTTTGGCACCTGGGGAAAATGAAACTGCCATGTTTGTAGGCTCTTCAAGTGGTAAACAATTTGAAGGCGTCTTACCTAAAACTGGCATATATAAGATTCGGGTTTATATGATGCGCTCAGCAGCTCGTAGAAATGAAGTTGCCTCATATCGTTTAGAAATTATAATTAGTGGCAAGGCGACGCAAACCACCTCACATGATGCCAAAGTGGCAGGCACCCCCTACCATGCGACTGGTAAAATTCCTTGTACTGCAATGTCTGGACAACCGATGGGAACTTGCCAATTTGGGGTAAAACGCCAAGGCAACGGTAATGCTTTCGTTACAGTGACACATAACAATGGCAAAAAACGCGTCATCATTTTCCAAAATGGACGAGCTACTGGATATGATCAAAGTCAGGCTGACCATCCAAAATTTAGCAGCAGTAAAGATTCCGACCTAAATATCATTAAAATTGGCTCGGAACGCTATGAAATTCCTGATGCCGTGGTTTATGGTGGATAACTTAGGATTGAGGAGGTTTCCATGCATTTTCTAGCAAGCCTACTGGTGGGGAAACCTCTTTCTATTTTCTTAATTGCGGTTGCATTTTTTATTGCTTATTTGATTGTTCGTAATTTTAGCCACAGACGTCGTGCCAAATATTTAGGCATCACGACCATCTTCTGGCTACTCTATGCTGCATGGGAATTACTAATTAAAATCAAAACACCAGATGCCGATATCCGTGTCGATCTACTGGTGATTTGGCCTGTGATTTTTGTTCTGTCTCTATTTTCAATTATTCTGTTGTTTTTTAAATGTGAAAAATAAAACCGATATCCATAAACATAAAAAAGAACCAGTCGTTGCTGACTGGTCAAGGAAAAACAACGACTCCATCTTAAGAAAGATCAATCCTTAAATGGCTGTATGAAGTCATTGCGAATGAATATTTTGATTATTGTGCGGTGTATCCACCATCCATTACCACAGCTTGGCCTGTAATGCCTGCACCTTTGTCACTGGCTAGGAAAATGGCATAGTCAGCAATTTCCTCTACGCTCAATAAACGTTTTTGTGGAACCATCGCCAAAATCACATCTTCAAGTGCAGAGTCCAAACTTACATTACGTGTTTTAGCCAAATCAGCAATTTGACCGCGTACCAACGGTGTATCCACATAGCCTGGGCAAAGTGCATTCACGGTAATGCCATCACGGGCACATTCTAAAGCCGCAACTTTGGTTAAACCAATCACACCATGTTTCGCGCTGTTGTAACCCGCTTTGCCAGCAAATCCAATCAAGCCATTAATCGAAGCCATGTTAATAATACGACCCGATTTCTGCGCTTTCATAATGGGAAAGGCATGCTTAATCCCAATAAAAGAACCCGTCAACATCACCTGAATCAGTTTTTGATAGACTGCGGTTGGAAATTCCTCAATTGGGGCAACGTGCTGGAAACCTGCATTATTAATCAGAATATCCAAAGTCCCGAAAGTCGCTTGAGTTAACTCAATTGCAGCTTGATACTGTGCTTCATCGGTTACATCACAAGGTGCAGAAAGTACCTGAAAACCTTGTGCATTTAGTGCGTCTGCTGTTTCCTGACATTTTTCTGCATTCATGTCTGAAATCACCACTTTTGCCCCTTCTTGGGCAAATTTTTTGGCAATTTCTAAACCAATCCCGCTGGCTGAACCTGTAATAAATGCAACTTTATTTTCTAACTGCAAACTCATTACTTACTCCTTTTAGGCCTGAGCTAAATGATTAGGTACAGGCGCTATCAATCTGATCTTAAACAATGCCGAAAATGGTAAATGCTGCAATCACCACAAATACTGCTGTGGTTTTGATGATGGTGACAGCAAAGATATCTTTATACGATTGCTTGTGCGTTAAGCCTGTCACCGCAAGCAAGGTAATGACTGCACCATTATGCGGTAAAGTGTCCATACCGCCTGATGCCATAGACACCACACGGTGCATCACTTCTGGTGGAATGCCTGCCGCTAAAATCGCTGCGTTGTATGTATCCGCCATCGCACTCAAGGCAATACTCATACCGCCAGAAGCAGAACCGGTAATCCCCGCCAAGACCGTCGTGGTCACTGCACCATTCACCAATGGATTGGTAAAGGTTGAGCTTAAACCGTGACTGATCAATGCAAAGCCTGGTAATGCCGCAATAATCGCGCCGAAACCATATTCAGAAGCCGTGTTCATCACCGCAAGTAAAGCACCGCTGATACTGGTGTTTACCCCATCTTTGAATTGCTCAATAACACGTTTGTAGTCATATAAAAATGCACTGATAATGCCGACAATTAATGCCAAGCCAACCGCCCAAATTGCACCTGTTTTGGCAACATCTACAGTGTAGTTCGCCAAACCAATGGCATTGAAATCAAAGCCATTTGGATACCATTTTGGAATAGCCGTGGATAAAAATTTGTTCATCACAGCAACTAAAATGAGCGGAACAAAAGCCAGAGCTTGACGCGCTTTAGAACCATTCGGTGTATCTAAAATATTCGATGTTGTTGCAGTAGATTCAGATGGTAGCTGTGCACTGGCAAATCCTGCATAGCCCTCACCTGCTTGTGCAGCTACACGACAACGCCATTGTAGGTACAACAAACCCATACATAGAACAAAAATGGCACCAATAATCCCTAAGAAAGGCGCTGCATAAATATTGGTTCCAAAGAACGTGGTCGGAATCACGTTTTGAATTTGTGGCGTACCCGGTAAGGCATCCATGGTAAAAGTAAACGCACCAAGTGCAATGGTTCCCGGAATGAGACGTTTCGGAATATTCGCCTCGTGGAACAATTGATTTGCAAATGGATATACGGCAAACACCACCACAAACAAGCTCACACCACTATAAGTCAAAATTGCGCCTAACAATACAACCGTTAAGATTGCACGTTTAGCCCCAATTAAACTAACAATGGTTTTCGCAATCGAGGAGGCAATCCCCGACATTTCCACCACTTTTCCGAAAATCGCACCCAATAAGAACACCAAGAAGTAATCTTTAATGAAGTTCACCATCTTTGGCATGAACACGCCTGAATAGAATGGCAATACATGGTTGGGTGCAATTAAAAATACAGCAAGCAAGGCACAGAGGGGTGCCATGAGAATGACCGAGAATCCTTTATAGGCTGTGTACATCAACAAGCCTAACGACAGCAGGATGACAAATAAATCCCACATATTCTTTTCTCCCTGATAAAGAATACATAAGGGTGCACACATTGCGCAAACAATGTGATAGACCTTTATTTTTTGACCGAAAAATATGCTTAATTTTATTAAGAGTTATCCTAAACCCTTTATAAAAACAACAAGCAGAAATATTTTTTACTACCACTTATAGTATTTAAAAAAATATCATCAAAAAATAAAAAAACAACATTTAAATAGAGCATATAATAAAAATTAATTAGTATAATTATCTATATCAACCACTTAAAGATAAAAATAAATCACAATTATAATATATTTAAAAATATGATTAATTGTTTTAAAAAACTCATTAATCATATTTTTATAATATAAAAACAACCCCAGTTAATATTAAAATTTATTATAAACATTAAAGCATAAATAAATTTAATCTCCTGTAACTGCATTGTTTTTTTGCTTTTCATGTGAAAAAGGATCAAAATTAAGCCAGCTCGCTTTCTTCGCCTAAACCCCTTGGTACATTTCTGCTCATGACCTTAAAACAATTAAAAGCCTTTCTTGCCCTCGCACGTAGTTTGAACTATGCCAATGCATCGAATGAACTGCATCTGAGTCAGTCTGCCTTGAGCCTAACCATCAAAACCCTAGAGGAAGAATTGGGCGGGAAATTATTTAAGCGTAATACACGTCGGGTCGAGCTTACCTTTGAAGGAAAATCACTGATTCCCTATGCCAAAAAATTACTGGCGAATTGGGAGGATATGGAGAAAGACGTCAAACAACGTTTTAAGCTACAACGCGGCACGCTCAGTATTGCCTCTATGCCCTTTGTCACGCATGCCATCATGCCCAATGTAATTCAAAATTTTTTGACCTTACACCCGAACATCAATTTTTCAATTCATGACATTACCAATGAAAAAATTATTGAAAATGTATTGGATGGCATTTTTGAACTTGGCATCTGTTTTGAACCACAACAGGTCGACACCTTAGAATTTCTGCCCTTGTTCAATGAAGACTTTCTTGCACTGTTACCCAAAAACCACCCTTTAGCCGATGCCAAGTCACTGACATGGAAAGCGCTTTGTGCCAATCCTTTTGTCACCCTGCAACAACCCTCGATTGTGCGTCACTTGATTGAGGAAAACTGCAACAAAAACAATATCCAACTGGACTTAAAACTGGAGTGTCACCAAATCAGTTCCTTATCCAGCTTTGTGGCGCTCGGCATCGGAGTCAGCGTCATTCCGCGGCATTTCCAGCAATTTATTGATACGGATAAAAATGTGTTGATTGAATTACAAGATCAGGACTTGATTAAGCCTGTTGGAATTATCTATAAAAAGAATTTTGAGATTTCCAATATTACGGCACAGTTTATCGAAACCTTAAAACAGTATAATTACAATAATCATATATAGATTAATGCTTTAGATTGGATAAATAGATTATCCCCTGCACATACTCATTCTTGAATTACAAGATTCAGCCGTCTTTTATGCTGAATCTTGGCTGTTTTTACTCCATTATTGAGTTTTTCTGATTAACTGTTTGAAATTTTCAACTTCATTCTACGCCAGTACGGTGCTAATAATGAGTTCATACAAACCTAAGGGATTTAGAGAAGTTGATATGAATAAGTTATATTCAAATGCCACACTTGCTTTGCAAGATGTCGTTAAAAATGGACAAACGATTGCAGTCGGTGGTTTTGGCTTATGTGGTATTCCTGAAGCCTTGATTGAAGCGCTCAAACAAACTGGGGTAAATGAGCTTACGTGTATTTCCAACAATGCTGGCGTGGATGATTTCGGTTTAGGCAAATTACTACAAACCAAACAAATTAAAAAAATGATTTCATCTTATGTGGGTGAAAATAAAGAATTTGAACGCCAATATTTAAATGGTGAACTCGAAGTTGAACTCACCCCGCAAGGCACACTGGCAGAAAAATTACGTGCTGGTGGTGCAGGCATCCCTGCTTTCTTCACGCAAACAGGTGTGGGTACGCTAATTGCCGAAGGTAAAGAACAACGCGAATTTGATGGTAAACCCTATATTCTTGAAAACGCATTAACGGCAGATGTCGCCTTGGTTAAAGCTTACAAAGCGGATAAAGCAGGCAATTTAATCTTCCGTAAAACGGCACGTAACTTTAATCCTGAATGTGCAATGGCAGGTAAATTTACCGTGGTTGAAGTGGAACAGGTGGTTGAAATTGGTGAACTCGATCCAGATGACATCCATTTACCAGGTATCTATGTCAATCGCATTATCTTGAATGCCACCCCAGAAAAACGCATCGAACAATTAACCATTAAGCAGGAGGCTTAATCATGGCTTGGACACGCAATGAAATGGCTGCACGTGCTGCGCTAGAACTTGAAGATGGATTTTACGTGAATCTTGGTATTGGTTTACCGACGTTGGTTGCCAACTACATTCCAGAAAAAATCAATGTTTGGTTACAGTCTGAAAATGGTTTATTGGGCATTGGTGAATTCCCAACTGAAACAACAGTGGATGCAGACCTAATCAATGCAGGTAAACAAACCGTTACTGCACGTAAAGGTGCTGCCTTTTTCTCAAGTTCAGAGTCTTTTGCCATGATTCGTGGTGGACATGTCAACATTGCCATCTTGGGTGCCATGGAAGTGTCTGAACAGGGCGACCTAGCCAACTGGATGATTCCAGGCAAGAAAGTTAAAGGCATGGGCGGTGCAATGGACTTGGTTGCTGGGGTACAAAAAGTGGTTGTTCTGATGGAGCACTGTGCCAAAGATGGTAGCCCTAAAATTGTAGCGCAATGTGCCCTGCCACTCACAGGTCAAGGTGTGGTCAATCGGATTATTAGTGATTTGGGCGTGATGGACATTACCCCACAAGGTATAAAACTGATTGAACTGGCGAAAGATGTCAGCTTAGAACAAATTCAAGCAGTTACAGGCGTACAATTGATTGTCGATGACATTCAAGAAACTGTAAGTGCATAAATTAGATTGTTTAAAGCAGCTTCGGCTGCTTTAATTTTGACTCAACAAGAATGGAACACAGATATAAATACACGGAGATAAATATGAATAAAGACATCGTCATTGTTGCTGGTAGCCGTACCGCGATGGGAAGTTTTCAAGGTGCATTATCAAGTCTTTCAGCCCCAGAACTTGGCGCAGCCGTTATTCAGGATACATTAAAGCGCGCAAACCTCGCCGCTCAAGATATTGATGAAGTGATTATGGGTTGTGTATTGCCAGCAGGTTTAAAGCAAGGTCCAGCTCGCCAAGCCATGCGTCTTGCTGGTGTGCCTGATCATGTCGGTGCAACCACCATCAACAAAATCTGTGGTTCTGGTATGAAAGCCGTGATGCAAGCTGCCGATGCCATTTGTGCAGGCAATGCAGAAATTGTAATGGCGGGTGGCATGGAATCTATGAGTAATGCGCCTTACTTACTGCCAAAGGCACGTTCGGGCTACCGTATGGGTCATGGCAACGTGATAGACCACATGTTCCAAGAAGGTTTGGAAGATGCAGAAACAGGTCTTTCCATGGGTGTGTTGGCGCAAAAAATGGCCGATAAAAAAGGCTATACCCGTGAGCAACAAGACCAGTTTGCCATTCGTTCTTTAACTCGTGCGCAAACCGCAATTCAAAATGGTTTTTTGCAAGCCGAAATTGCACCTGTTACTGTATCTAGCCGTAAAGGTGATGTGGTTGTGGCGCAGGATGAAAATCCGTTTAATGCCAATATTGATAAAATTCCAAACCTACGTCCTGCCTTTGCCAAAGATGGTACCATCACCGCTGCCAACTCAAGCTCTATTTCAGATGGTGCATCTGCAATGTTGGTGATGTCGGCTGAACAGGCTGCAGATCGTGGTTTAACTCCACTGGCACATATTCGCGCTACGGCAACCAACTCTCAACATCCTTCTGAATTTACCATTGCGCCTGTAGCTGCCATTGAAAAAGTGCTGAAAAAAGCAGGCTGGTCTGTGGAAGATGTGGATGTATGGGAAATTAATGAAGCCTTTGCCATGGTCACCATGGCTGCTATTGATGCTTTCCATCTTGACCCTGAAAAAGTGAATGTCAACGGTGGTGCATGTGCACTGGGTCACCCATTGGGTTCATCTGGCTCACGCATTATCTTAACCTTAATCTATGCATTAAAGCGTTTAGGTAAAAGTAAAGGCATCGCTGCACTGTGTATTGGTGGTGGTGAGGCGACTGCAATTGCAGTGGAAATTGTCGCTTAAGGCAATATTTCTGAAAAACGATACAGATCAAAGTGATAAAAGGTTAAACTTTTATCACTTTTTTAATGAAGAAGAGTGACACAGATGTCTCAGCAAGATTATGAAAATGGATTAAAAGTACGCACAGAAGTGATGGGTGAAAGTTTTGTTAGACGCGCCCAAGACAACACCGTACCTTTTACTCAGCCACTACAAGATTGGATTAATGAACATGCTTGGGGCTCGACTTGGCAACGTGAAGGTGTGTTGCCGCGTAAATACCGCTCACTGATTACCATTGCTTTTTTAACTGCACAAAAAAGCCCGACTGAACTGAAAGGGCATGTTCGTGGTGCACTGAATAATGGTGCAACGGTAGAAGAAATTCAGGAAGTGCTGCTCCACAGCTTACCTTATTGTGGCGCTCCTGCTACGCAAGAAGCTTTCCGTGCTGCTTTAGAAGTCATTACTGAATACCAAAATAACAATACATAAATGACAGATGCTTTAGCGACCTCTATTAAGACGCTAAAGCATTGATTTTAAATCCTACATATTTTGTGTCATTGCATAGCCAAGGATTAAACTCAATTGCAGCGCAACGACAATCGCAAACCACTTCCAGCCTTTTTGCTTTAGCACGATCTTATTCGGATATGTTGCTGTTTTTATCATTCTCTATCTCCAATACATTTTTATTGCTAAAAAGAAAGAAACATCTATTTCGATTATTTATTAAGCAAATTCTACACCAACTTTTTCACTTCGTGCTTGCACAAGAGTGTTTCAAACTATATTTTCCAAATTTAAAATAATAGCTAAATAGAATATTTAGAAATGATAAAATTTAATCCATAACAATAAACTTTGTGATCATTATGAAGCACAAATCTTTTTTCGCTTTATTTCTGCTTATGCTGATGGGCACTCAACTTTGTTATGCCGATTTCTTTCAAAATCTTGAGATTTTTCAAAGAAAAAATACGACCAGCAATATTGCGTATGGCTCGGACGCCTTACAAAAACTTGATGTCTATTTACCTAAATCTCGCGCACAAAAATCATCGAATCAGACATTAGCGCCTATTTTATTGGTTGTTCATGGTGGAGCATGGAGTATTGGTGATAAAGCCCATCAGGGTTTAATTCAACATAAAGCAGATTATTGGAACAAACAAGGTTGGGTAGTCATTTCATTGAATTATCGCTTAGTGCCAAGTGTCACAGTGCAACAGCAGACGCAAGATATTGCCGATGCACTGAATTTTGTACAGAAGAATGCCTCAAATTGGCAGGCAGATCCTCAGAAAATCATGATTATGGGGCACTCGGCTGGGGCACACTTGGTCACCTTACTGTCTACCCGTCCCAAATGGATCAGTAATTTTCCACAACCGTGGAAAGCCACCATAGCTTTAGATAGTGCTGCCTATGACGTAGAAGCCATCATGTCGAATCAACATGCACAATTTTATGACCATGTCTTTGGCTCCTCTCTCGAAGACTGGCGTTTAGTTTCACCCAAAGTACAATTAAGACATCCACTGCCTGCTTTTCTGGCAGTCTGTTCTACCATTCGTCCTGATCAACCATGTGTACAAGCACATTCATTTATACAACAAGCCAAAGATTTAGGTACTTCGACAGCCTATTTACCTCTGCCCTTATCGCATGCAGAGATTAATCGAAACTTGGGGCAAAATAATGACTATACCCGTCAAGTGGATCAATTTATGCAGCAGCATCTACAACAATAATCTTCAAGCAAAAAAAGCCACCCGAAGGTGGCTTTTGAATGAGTTATGGATTAACCAATAAACTTACGTGCGTTACGGAACATACGTAACCATGCACCATCTTCAGTCCACTCTTCAGGTTTCCAAGAATGCTGAACAGCACGGAAATTACGCTCTGGGTGGGGCATCATAATGGTTGCACGACCATCTTTAGAGGTTACACCTGTAATCGCTTCTGGAGAACCGTTCGGGTTCAATGGGTAGTGTTGCGTTGGGTTACCGTGACTGTCGACATAACGTAAAGTCACTTGGTTGCCCGCATTTAACGCAGCCAATTGATCCGCAGTTGCCACCACACGACCTTCACCATGGGCTACTGCAATTGGAAGAATCGAACCTTCCATCCCTTCAAGCAAGACTGAATGTGATTTTTCAATACGAACATTCACGCTACGCGCTTCAAATACTTCAGACGTGTTACGGTGGAAACGTGGCCAAGCATCTGCACCCGGAATTAACGGTGCAAGTTGTGACATCATTTGACAGCCGTTACACACACCTAAAGTGAAGGTTTCTTGACGGTTAAAGAATTTTTCAAACTGATCACGTAAACGTGGGTTGAACAAGACTGATTTTGCCCAGCCGCCACCAGCACCTAAAACGTCACCATAAGAGAAGCCGCCACACGCCACGAGACCTTCAAAGTCGTCCAAATCAACACGACCTGCAAGTAAATCGCTCATGTGCACGTCAACAGTGTTGAAGCCAACTTTGTCAAATGCAGCAGCCATCTCAGTTTGACCATTCACGCCTTGCTCACGCAAAATCACCATGCTTGGGCGACGTAAATTAATAAACGGCGCTTCAACTGGCTCATTCAAATCGAAAGTTGGCTGTGCAATGATGCCCTGATGTGAGTTGTCTGCAATTAAGGCAAATTCTTGGTCAGCCGTTTCAGAGTTATCACGTAAACGTTGAATTTGATGCGATACTTCAGCCCAAGCATGCTGTAAGTCAACACGTGGCAAAGTCAAACCATTGATTGTCAATTGGTCTGTGGTATTCACATAACCCACGACTGAAATCGCATCTTTTAAGCTCGAAGTGGTGACTTCAAGTTGTAACGCTTCCCAATCTTCAGCTTTAATTTGTAAAACCGCACCAATTTCTTCAGCAAATAACGCTGCCGTAGTTTGATTTTCTAATGCCACACCTAAACGTGAAGCAAACATCATTTCCGCAACAGTTGCCAATAAACCGCCATCACCAATGTCATGGTAGGCTTGAATTAAGCCACGGTTGTTCCAGTCTTGAACCACATCAAAGAAGGCTTTGAAGTCAGCAAAACTGTCGACATCTGGCGTCACCGAACCAATCGCTTTATACACTTGCGCAAGGATCGAACCACCTAAACGGAACTGACCTTTAGACAAGTCGATACGTACCAATACAGAATCGGTATTTTTCAATTCTGGAGTTAGCGTTTTACGTACATCATTTACAGGAGCAAATGCAGTAATGACCCCACTCATTGGCGAAGTCACTGACTTGTCCTGACCTTCATCATTCCAAGTGGTACGCATTGAAAGTGAGTCTTTACCGACTGGAATTGCAATCCCTAAAGCAGGACACATTTCCATACCAATCGCTTTTACACCTTCGAACAGGGCTTGGTCTTCACCTTTTTGCCCTGCTGCTGCCATCCAGTTTGCAGACAATTTAATGTCGCTGATCTGTTCGATGTTGGCACACATGATGTTTGAAATGGATTCAGCCACAGCCAAACGTGCAGATGCTGCTGGGTTTAACAATGCCACTGGTGGACGTTCACCCATTGCCATCGCTTCACCGGTGTAACCTTGTAAGCTTGTGGTGGTCACTGCTGCATCTGCAACAGGAACTTGCCAACGACCCACCAACTGATCACGCGCAACCATACCTGTAATTGAACGGTCACCAATGGTGATTAGGAATGATTTAGACGCAACAGTTGGGTTCTTTAATACACGGAAAATCGCGTCTTTCAAGTCCACTTGTGATGCATCAAAATCGTCGCCTTTGCGTTCGATGGTTTCGTATGAACGGCTCATACGTGGTGTACCGCCAAGCATCACTTGCATTGGCATATCCACCGCTTTGTTGTCAAACAATGGATCGTTTACAGTCAATTGACGTGCTTCAGTCGCTTCACCCAATACAGCAAATGGGCAGCGTTCACGCGCACAAATCGATTCAAATAATGCTAAAGATTCTGGTTTGATCGCAAGGACATAACGTTCTTGTGCTTCGTTTGACCAGATCTCCATTGGAGACATACCTGATTCAAGTGAAGGAATCTTACGAAGATCTAAAATTGCACCGAGTTCATGGTCATTCACCAATTCAGGCATCGCATTCGAGATACCCCCCGCACCGACGTCATGTACAGATACGATTGGGTTTTCATTTTCCATGCGCCAGCAAGTATCAATCACTTCTTGGCAACGGCGTTCCATTTCTGGGTTTTCACGCTGTACAGAAGCGAAGTCCAGGCTTTCACCCATGGTACCGCTGTCTACAGATGATGCAGCACCACCACCAAGACCGATCAACATCGCTGGACCACCAAGAACGATCAGTAAATCGCCTGGTTGGATCGCATCTTTTTCGACATGATCAGGACGAATGTTACCGTAACCACCTGCAATCATGATTGGCTTGTGGAAGCCTTTTACTTCGCCATTCACGTTTTGTTCAAAGGTACGGAAATAACCATTTAACGCAGGACGACCAAATTCGTTGTTAAACGCAGCACCACCCAATGGACCTTCAATCATAATTTGAAGAGGAGATGCCATACGAGATGGTTTACCGTAGTTTTCTTCCCAAGGTTGTTCAAAACCAGGAATGTTTAAGTTTGATACGGTAAAGCCGGTTAAGCCTGCTTTTGGTTTACCACCACGACCTGTCGCACCTTCATCACGGATTTCACCGCCTGAACCTGTTGCAGCACCCGCAAATGGTGCAATCGCTGTAGGGTGGTTGTGAGTTTCCACTTTCATCAAGATATGAGCAGCTTGACTCTTATATTTATAAGTATAGTGACCAGTATCTTCGTCTTTTTTCGGATAGAAACGTTGTGTGTCATAACCCACAATCACCGATGCGTTATCTTTATACGCCGATAAAACGTCAGTTGGTGATTCTTTATAAGTGTTTTTAATCATTTGGAACAATGATAGCGGTTGAACTTCACCATCAATGGTCCACTCTGAACCGAAAATTTTGTGACGGCAATGTTCAGAGTTGGCTTGAGCAAACATCATCAGTTCGATGTCATGCGGATTACGACCCAGCTTAATGAATGCTTCAGTTAAATAATCAATTTCTTCATCAGACAACGCAAAACCAAATTCAGAGTTGGCTTGAACCAATGCCTGTTTACCTTGACCCAAAATATCAATTGAGTTTAAAGGTTTTGGTGCAGTTTCCTGAAATAATGCCGTAGCATCTTCAATACTGCTGAATACGCTCTCAGTCATGCGGTCGTGTAAAGCCTGCTTTACTTCATTCGATACTTCAGAAATACCTTTTAAAGTAAACAAAACACCGCGTTCAAGGCGGTGTATCGGGGTATTACAGTTGGCGAAGATATCCGTTGCTTTAGAAGACCACGGTGAAATCGTACCCACGCGAGGTGTCACCAAAATTTGGACTTCATCATTCGCAGCTTGGCGGACTTGGAAGCTTTTGCCTTCATTTAACAATTGTAAAGCAGATTGCTGCTGTTGCTCGTTGAGCGCTTGGTCAAACAGATAGACCCATTGGCTTTCTATTGATTGAACAGAACTAATTGACGCTAGACGTGATAATAGTTGAGTTTTCTTAAAAGAAGAATGTGCTGGTGCACCGGCCACGATAAACATGCTGATTTTGGCTCCACGGGCAAGTCTTTTGAACTTTACCGCAATGTGACTTTGAAGAGAGCACATATTCTACTGTGAAAAGGTAAAATCAGCTAGATAGATAACTCTATTTATGTGACCTATTCCTGTAAGAATTTCACATGTAACCGCTTTCTTACACTTTTTTAGAGAAAATGACATAAAAATAAATAACTAGATTGATTCCTCAAGTGGAAAGCGCCCACATTTTTTTCATTCAAAATATTTATTATTGCTGAAAATATACGCAAAAACTTCACTCAAGATTCCGCTGCCTTCTTCTCGCTTTCAATTTAAACTGCCACACCACTTTATTTACATTCCAACCGTCAAATCATGTCGCACTGCTCTAGTGCAACGGCAGGTTTTTTGGCATGATTTAGGCAATCCTTCTATGAAACATAATAAATGGAACAAATGCGTTGGTTAGAACTGCTTTCCACAGTTCGCATTGGCAGTAAAAAACAAAGTTCAGAACAAGCACGAAGCCCTTTTCATAAAGATTATGATCGTATTATCTTTTCGCAAAGTTTCAGACAACTCAATCGTAAAACCCAAGTTCATCCCCTGACCCAACATGACGGTATTCATACCCGTCTCACGCATTCACTCGAAGTTTCCTGTATTGGGCGTTCACTCGGCATGTTGGCGGCTGAGAAAATTAAGGACGAACTCCCCGTCTGGATTTCCCCTGCCGATGTTGGTGCCATTATTCAAGCCGCTTGCTTGGCACATGATATTGGCAACCCGCCATTTGGTCATGCTGGTGAATATGCCATTCGCGAATGGTTTGATGATGCCTCACATGGTAATTTCTTGGCAAAGCTCACTCCAGAAGAAGAAGCCGATGTACGTCAATTTGAAGGCAATGCCCAAGGTTTACGTCTGCTGACCAAGATTGACTACCATCCCAACGATGGTGGCATGCGCCTCACATACGCCACTTTGGGTGCGTACCTGAAATATCCATGGTTATCGAAAACCATTGCCGAACAGGGTAATACCCCTGCCAGCATGCGTGCCAAGTTTGGCTGCTATCAGGCGGAAAAAGATATTTTGGGGCAAATTGCCGAACAACTCGGTTTAATTCAGTTGGCACCCGATCGTTATTGCCGCCATCCACTGACCTATTTATTAGAAGCCGCAGACGATATTTGCTACGCACTGATTGATTTGGAAGATGGCATTATTCTGAATATGCTCAGTTATGAGGAAGTCGAACCGATCTTTCTGGACTTGATTGCAGATTATGGCAGACCTTCAGAACTCTCGATGGATACGACTTGGCAACAAAAAATTGCCGCATTACGCGGTCGGGTGATGAAACGTTTAGTAGATGAAGTCACCACCGCTTTTGCCAAACATCATTATGAAATTCTGACTGGGCAGCTTAAAGGCAGCCTCTTACAGTATTGTTCCGAAGATATTGAACTCGGCATTAACCGCGCCAAAGAATTGGCACGCGATAAAATTTTTGAACATCCGCAAAAAGCAGGTTTGGAAATTATTGCACATCAAAGTTTGCAAAATATTTTAGATGCCTTTATTCCGCTTACGACTCCGCACAAAACCTTAAGTTTTAAAGAGCAACGTCTGTTTACCATTTTGCAGCGTTCAGGTGCGCGTTTTGGCAACAATCATTATGAAAATATTATGCAAGTACTGGATATTATTTCCAAGTTTTCAGATCATCAAGCCTATAATCTTTCACAAGAATTGCAAGGCAACAAGTCTGGCTTGATGTAGCACAAATCGCTGTACAAGAAATGCCTGCCATAGCATTTCTGGATGCGTCAGTGAGATCGCACTTAATTTGTCAGATTGGCAACCGTATACACCTAAAATAGTGAAGTGTTAAAAATGATTGGATGTTTAATTGGCGAAGTGTTTGCCCTCGAAGCCCCAACAGTCCTGCTGAATGTAAATGGCGTGGGCTATGAGATAGACACACCCTTGTCGACATTTTGCCAATTACAAAAAGGACAAAAAGTTACGTTATGGACCCACTTGGCGGTTCGTGAAGATGCGCAATTGCTGTATGGCTTTTTACATCAGCAAGAAAAACTGATCTTCCGCACCCTATTAAAAGTGAATGGTGTTGGTCCTAAAATGGCACTCGGCATTCTTTCAACATTAAGCGTAGATATGCTGATTCATACGGTTGAACATGAAGATGTGAATACGCTGGTGAAAGTGCCAGGAGTCGGCAAGAAAACCGCTGAGCGCCTGATGATTGAACTACGTGATCGCTTTAAAGCCATGTCGACAGGGACAGTGCCTAGTAACTCGACCGTGGAGCAAATCCAATTTACAGGAAACTCAGCCGTTGCCGAAGCTGAAGCCGCATTACAATCTTTAGGCTATAAACCATTAGAAGCACAAAAATTGGTAAATGCAGCAAAAGGTGATTTTACTGAAGCCAGTGACATTATCCGTGCTGCACTCAAGTCGATGAATAAATAAAGTACTTCCTTTAAGACGTCATTCGATACACGTAAACGTCATTCGCAACTGTTCGAATCAGGAGACATTTGCACATCAATGTTTCTACGATATAGTCGATACGAACTTTCATTCGATGAGTTTTGCGAATGACAATGGTTTTGCTTACTTTTGCCTAAACAAAAGTAAGGCGAACCGCAGGTTATGTCTGAATTTCGCCCGAAGCTGGAAAGACTACACCAAGGTACACACTTTCTTTTCTGACATTTTGCTACGAAGCATATTCACTTGAAGTTTAAATAATATATGCAAGACCGTCTCATCGGTGGTTCCGAAAAACCCGAAGATCATATCGATCGTGCCATTCGCCCCACTTCACTGGATGACTATATTGGTCAGCCTGTAGTTCGCGAACAAATGGAAATCTTTATTGGTGCCGCACGCGGTCGTGCCGAAGCACTCGATCACACTCTGATTTTTGGTCCTCCTGGTTTGGGAAAAACCACACTTGCCAATATTATTGCGCGTGAAATGGGTGGAAACTTGAAGTCCACTTCAGGACCAGTCTTAGAGCGTGCGGGTGATTTAGCCGCCATGCTGACCAATCTTGAAGAAGGCGATGTGCTGTTTATCGATGAAATTCATCGCCTTTCCCCAGTCATTGAAGAAATTCTGTACCCAGCGATGGAAGATTACCAACTCGATATCATGATTGGTGAAGGACCTGCAGCCCGTTCAATTAAATTGGATTTGCCTCCATTTACCCTTGTCGCAGCGACTACGCGTGCGGGTCTACTGACATCTCCTTTGCGTGACCGTTTTGGGATTGTGCAGCGTCTTGAGTTTTATTCGGTTAAAGATTTGACGCATATTGTGACGCGTTCAGCCAATTTAATGGATGTGCCCATTACTCACGAAGGTTCAGCAGAAATTGCCCGTCGTTCTCGTGGGACACCGCGTATTGCCAACCGTCTGCTACGTCGCGTTCGTGACTATGCACAAGTCAAAGGTACGGGCGAAGTGACACAAGATATGGCACAACGTGCACTGGATATGCTGAATGTCGATAAAGATGGTTTAGATACTTTAGACCGTCGTTATTTATCTATGCTACTTGAGCGTTTTGATGGTGGTCCCGCAGGTGTAGAAGCCTTAGCTGCAGCAATGGCTGAAGATTCAGGCACTTTGGAAGACGTGATTGAGCCGTACTTAATTCAACAAGGTTATGTGATGCGTACCGCGCGTGGGCGTATTGCCACCAATATGGCGTATTTACAGTTTGGAATGACACCACCTGAACCGAAAGAAAAATGATTTAAAAGGGAGCAAGTCTCCCTTTTTTAAAACCTTTCAAAAGACATTTTCCCGATTCAATTCTTCCATTCCATTGTTATAACTTTCACGCATACCTTTAAATCAATTAAATATACCTATAGGGTTTTTGCCTTCTCTCAAACTCAATGGCATGTTCTACAGCTCAATAATTATTTATCACAAGGCTGTGTATGACATGAAAGCATTTCCATTCTCCTGTTTTGCTGCTTCTCTTTTGCTCTGTAGTCCCTTAAGTTTTGCCGACTGGATTAATACTGCGGTCGAAAAAAATGAAGCACAGACGATTCACCTACGCCATCACATTCATCAGCATCCAGAACTGGGAAACATGGAGTTTGAAACCTCAAAACTAGTGCAACAGCAGCTTAAATCTTATGGCATCGAAGTAAAAACAGGGTTTGCCAAAACAGGCGTGATTGGCATATTAAAAGGTGCAAAATCAGGTCCAACCATGGCATTACGCGCAGATATGGATGCCTTGCCTATAGAAGAAAAAACGCAGCTTGCTTTTGCCAGCAAAACGAAAGCCATGTATCAAGGCAAAGAGGTTTCGGTCATGCATGCCTGTGGACATGACGCACATACCGCTATGTTGCTTGGTGCGGCCAAAGTATTAGCAGAGCATCGTGATAAATTGGCAGGTACTGTCGTATTTATTTTCCAGCCCGCCGAAGAAGGTGGTGCCGATGTAGATAATTTCACGCAAGGTGCTGAAATTGGCTCACGTAAAATGATTGCAGATGGTGCACTCAAGAATCCAAAACCAGAAGTGATTTTTGGCTTGCATGTGATGGCTGGCATGCCAAGTAACAATCTGTTCTACAAAGAAGGTGCGATACTCAATAGCGCAGATCACCTCCGCATTCAAGTCAATGGAAAACAAGTGCACGGTTCAATGCCATGGGATGGTCGAGATCCGATTTATGCCGCTTCGCAAATGATTAACAATTTACAAAGTCTGATTAGCCGCAGATCCAATCTAACGCAAGGGATGGGCGTAATTAGTATTGGCAGTATACAGGGCGGCACAACAGGCAATGTCATTCCTGAACAAGTCAATATGGTGGGTACCATCCGCTCCAACAATGAAGACATTCGCCAGAACTTGTTAAAAAATATTCCCATCATGTTAGAACACAATGCTTTAGCCAATGATGTACAGGCGAAAGTTGAAATTGCTGCTTATGCACCTGTCACCACAAACAATCCAACCTTGACCCGACTGATGCAACCGACACTGAAACAGGTGGCAGGTGAAGATAAACTGCATGTGATGAATAACAATGCGAGTGCAAGTGAAGACTTTTCATATTATGGTCAGCTTATGCCATCCCTCTTTGTTTTTTTAGGCGCAACACCTCCATCTCAAAAAATAGATCAGGCTGCACCGAATCATAATCCTTATTTCATCGTGGATGATGCCACCCTAAAAACAGGTGTAGAACTGCATATTCGTTTTATTCAGGACTATCCAAAGTTCGCTACTCAAATCCAAAGCCAATGGAAGCAACCCAATGAAAAACTCTAATTAAGATATAATAAGCAAAAGGTGATCATGCAGGATCACCTTTTCATCCCAACGACAATCTAGACCCTCAAATCATTTCCGCCAAAACCAGTCAGTTCTCGAATGAAGAGTGAACTAAAGCTCCCGCACTTCTTCCACCAGCATCAGTTCACACGCCCCATTGCCTGTATCTTCACGACTCAGTGAACTACGCCATGTCCATCCATCCGCTGCTTTCACTTCCACCAAATGCCCTTTTAAATAAATCAGGTCATCCTGATCCACATCGGCCAATTGCTTTGCGATTGTGGAATTGGCTGGAATCAAATGTGTATTGGCACTATGTGTTTCAATTTCATGGTGTGGAATCGGTGGCTGATTTTCATAACGCCAGTAATACCAGCGATTACTTTGCCGTATCGAAATCTGTTTATAGACGGATGGATCTGCCATGGCTCCCCAACCCAGTGCAAAATCGACAGGACTCAGTTCAGCCTCGCGTCCCGAACGGTAATTTTCCCGTGAAAGCACTCGAAATTGCCCTTCATAATCCGCTAGATTGGTCATGGTATAACCATTAAAGGTTTGCACCTCACTGCTGACTCGCTGATAGTCCTGAGCACTTTCTACATTCGGGCTAGGTTTCCACCAATAGATGAGCCCAGCAACAATCACAATCAACCAAATTAAATAGGCGCGACGGCTCATCTTTCCCCCAAAATTATCAATGCAAAGTCAGCTTTTTTATTCTTCAAACTCGGCCTCATCAGTTTTCAGATTGAAATCTTGTGCCATTGGACGGTCATCTCAAACTGCTAAACTTCAAGGCATTACCTAACCCATAATACTGACCAATCTATTTACTGCAATTCCTCCCAGCAGCTTTAGACCGTCATGGGTTCGAAACACAACATTAAATCTAGACATGGAACACTATCATGGCGAATAAGTTCGAATTTCAGATTCGTGTATATATTGAAGACACTGACGCAGGCGGTATTGTCTATCATGCCAACCATATTCGCTTTATGGAACGTACCCGTACCGAATGGTTACGTGCCTCTGGTGTAGACCATTACTGGCACCAAAAAGACTACAACTTCGTGGTGCATAAAATTAATGTCAAATATCAACGTCCAATTTTAATGGATGACTTAATTACTGTTACAGCAAGTGTAGTTTCGTGTAAAGCTACGTCTTTTGTATTGCAACAAAATATTTATCGTGGTGAAATCTTGTTGGCATCTGGCGAAGTGGAATTGGCGTGTATTAGTGCTGAAATGCGACCACGTCGTTTGCCAGATGAAATTCGCGGTCTAATTCAGAAAGAGTTAGAACAAATTTAAAAAACTCGACTCCAGTGTAACTATGGCAAATCAATTAGACACCACTCTTCACGTTTCAGACCTCATTTTACAAGCAAGTCCTGTCGTACAACTGGTGATGCTTTTACTTCTTCTAGCATCACTCTACAGTTGGTTTCTAATTGCCAAGTTACACCTGAGTTATAAAAAAGCTCAGGCAGATGATGAACATTTCCAAAAAATCTTCTGGTCTGGTGCCGAGCTGAATACCCTGTATAACAATGCCCAGCTCAACTCTAAACGTGTCGGACTGGAAGATATTTTCTATCAAGGTTTGGGTGAATACCTCAGACTTAAAAAACGCCAAGCCGCAACGCAACAAACCATCGAAGGCACTGAACGTATTTTGCGTGTCGGTTTAAGCCGCGATCAAGGCCATTTAGAGCAAGGTTTAGGCGCTTTAGCCAGTATTGGTTCTGTCGCACCCTATGTCGGCTTGTTCGGCACCGTTTGGGGCATTATGAATGCCTTTATTGGTCTGGCAGATGTCGACCAAGTCACTTTAGCAACCGTTGCACCTGGTATTGCAGAAGCCCTCATTGCGACTGCAATTGGTTTATTCGCAGCGATTCCAGCTGTTCTAGCCTTCAACCATTTTACTGCTAAAGGCGAAGCCGTTTATTCAGATCGCGCTTTGTTTGCTGAAGAAATGGTGGCGCTATTACAACGTCAATCAGTAGGTTCTGTTCAGGAAAATGACTGATGGCGATTCAACGTACAGGACGCTTTGAGCGTATCAAAAAACCCTTGAAAAGCGACATGAATGTCGTGCCCTATATTGATGTTATGCTGGTGCTGCTGGTGATCTTTATGGTCACCGCACCAATGATCACCAGTGGCATTAAAGTCGATTTGCCACAAGCCAATGGTACTCCGCTGCAATCTGAAGATGCGCCTTCTATCGTCTCTTTAAAAGCAGATGGCACCTACTTCTTGGAGCAAAAAGGTCAAACCACTGGACCGCTTGCACTGACAGAACTGACTCAAAAATTGGTCGAGTCTCAAGCGCAGGCGCAACAAGAGAACAAAAAATTAAATGTTGTAATCAATGGTCATCAAACTCGCCCTTATGGCGAGGTCATGGCTTTAATGTCAAGCCTTCAAGATGCTGGCTTAACCCAAGTGGGTTTACTGACCGAACCTTTAAAGTAATATGAAGAATTTTCAACAGCCTCCGTTTAAACAAAACGCAATTGCACTGGGTTTTACCTTTGGTGTACACGTACTTGCGGTTGTGGGCTTGCTTTATTTAGGAATGAGTAAACCACCTAAGCCACCAGAGCAAATCAAAACCATCTTGATCAAACCGCAAGATTTACAGCCGACTCCGCGCGAAGAAACTGAATTTACAGAAACTGCGCATGAGAATATTGCTCCTGAAATTACGCAAACTGCCGAACCCAGCGTAGAGCCTGCTCCTGTCATTCCTGTTGCACCACCAAAAACCAATATGGCTGAGCAACAAGCAGCTCGTTTAGCTCAGGAAAAAGCCAAAGCTGATAAAGCGCAAGCAGATGCTGCTGCAAAAGCCAAAGCTCAAGCCGATGCCGCTGAAAAAGCTAAAGCACAGGCGGATGCTGCTGCGAAAGCCAAAGCGCAAGCAGATGCCTCTGCAAAAGCTAAAGCACAAGCGGATGCTGCTGCGAAAGCCAAAGCGCAATCGGATGCCGCTGCAAAAGCTAAAGCGCAAGCAGATGCCGCCGCGAAAGCTAAAGCAGAAGCGGATGCCGCTGCAAAAGCCAAAGCGCAAGCAGATGCTGCTGCGAAAGCCAAAGCGCAATCGGATGCCGCTGCAAAAGCTAAAGCACAGGCGGATGCTGCTGCAAAAGCTAAAGCAGATGCCGCTGCGAAAGCCAAAGCTCAGGCAGATGCTGCTGCAAAAGCCAAAGCGCAGGCAGATGCCGCTGCAAAAGCTAAAGCGCAGGCAGATGCCGCTGCTAAAGCCAAAGCTCAGGCAGATGCCGCTGCAAAAGCTAAAGCGCAGGCAGATGCCGCTGCTAAAGCCAAAGCTCAGGCGGATGCTGCTGCAAAAGCCAAAGCGCAAGCAGATGCTGCTGCGAAAGCCAAAGCGCAATCGGATGCCGCTGCAAAAGCTAAAGCACAGGCGGATGCTGCTGCAAAAGCTAAAGCACAGGCGGATGCTGCCGCGAAAGCCAAAGCAGATGCAGAAGCAAAAGAACGTGCTGAAGCAGAAGCGAAAGCCTCATCTGCTAAAAAGGCTGCGGAAGAAGCGGCTGAGAAAAAAGCGGAAGCCAAACGTATTGCCTCTACGGCGAAACGCGACTTTGAGAACAAAGTCAAACGTGCGTGGAATCCACCTACAAGTGCAGCAGGTCAGAAAGCCAGTGCTCGTGTCACCTTAAGTGACAGCGGTGCAGTTCTATCGGTTGTGGTCAATGCCAGTGACCCTGACATGAAAGCCAGTGTTGAAGCAGCAGTTCGTGCAGCAGCACCTTATCCAATGCCTTCAGACCCTGATGCGCGACGTGAAGCACGCATGTTTACATCTTCTTTTACTGCTCAATAATCACAATCGCCATGCCAAATGCATGGCGATTAAGCTTTTTCACAGTGTTATAACAGTTTAGCCATAATGTAATGCTTTAAATCATGAGATTTCATGCCATTATGATAGGCAATTTCATACAACCCACAAAGACTGACGTTTCAGAGTATACAGCGAATGATGGAAAATACGCGTAAACATCTACTTGGTTTAGCAATCATGACGGCACTTATGCCACTACTTGTTCAAACCAGTCATGCACAACTTCATTTAGAAATTGCCAAAGCACCAGAACAAGCCCCTAAAATTGCGATTATTCCATTCAGTAATGATCAAACCATTTATTCGATTGTAGAAAACGACTTAAATCGTTCGGGTAAATTTAGTAGCGCCTCGCAAAACCTGCCTGCAACTGCCAGCATGGACAATCCTAATGCAGCAGCATGGCAAGCCGCTGGCGTACCCTATCTGGTTACAGGGAATGTAAAAGAGACTGCTGCGGGCACCTTTGAAGTTCAATATCAATTGTATGATGTTGAGAAAAAACAATACCTGTTGAATGAACTACTCACTGTTCCTGCTTCACGTGTACGTCAAGCGGCACATATGATCAGTGATGCGATTTATCAGGCATTAACTGGCATTCAAGGTGATTTCAGTGGTCGTATTGCCTATGTTCTACGTAATCCTGCAACACCTGAGCAGCGCTACACGTTACAGATTGCCGATACCGATGGTGAACAGCCTAAAACCATTCTGACCTCGCGTGATCCAATCTTGTCCCCTGCTTGGACACCTGATGCGCAGAAAATTGCCTACGTGTCGTTTGAAAGCAAACGCCCTGCAATTTATGTACAAGACTTAGCCACAGGTCAACGCGAAAAACTGGCAAGCTTCCGTGGCTTAAATGGTGCGCCAAGTTTCTCTCCAGATGGCAAGTCCATGCTGTTTACCGCTTCAATGCATGGCAATCCTGAAATCTATCAAATGGATTTAAGTACCCGTCAATTACAGCGTATGACCAATGACAGCGCAATTGACACTGAAGCACGTTATGCACCTGATGGTAAATCCTTTATTTTCACCTCTGACCGCGGCGGTTCACCACAGATTTACCGCTATAGCTTCGCAGATGGTAGCAGCAAACGAATTACTTTCCGTGGCGCATTTAATGCTCGCGGAACTTTAAGTGCCGATGGCAAAAAAGTGGCATTGGTGCATCGTCCAAGCGGCAGTAGTTACAAAGTTGCCATTCAAGACATCAATACGGGCATCACCAATATTCTGACCCCAACCAGTCTGGATGAATCCCCGAGCTTCTCGCCAAATGGGCAAATGGTGGTGTATGCCACACGTGAAGGCAACCGTGGTTTACTTTCCATTATGTCGGTCGATGGTCGCTTCCGCATGAATTTACCAAGTGAGCAAGGCGAAGTCCGCGAGCCAGCTTGGGCACCCAAATAACCTTTTAAAAATCAATCTATATGGAGATGAAGATGAACGCAATTAAACTGTTGGTTTTACCAGTTTTGGCGTCCGCTATTGTGATGACAGGCTGTGCGAGCCGTAAACCTGCTGCCGAAATTCAAACAGGTCAAACACCAACTACTGCGGGCACAACTGTAAGCACTGAAGGATTAAGTGAAGATGCTGCGTTAAATGCACAAAATCTTGCGGGCGCATCTTCTAAAGGCGTAACCGCTGCCAATAAAGCATTTTTAGCAAAACGCGTGGTGCATTTTGACTACGACAGCAGTGATCTTTCCAACGAAGACTATCAAACACTCCAAGCACACGCGCAATTCCTTGTAGCCAATGCAAACTCTAAAGTGGCATTAACAGGTCATACGGATGAGCGTGGTACTCGCGAATACAATATGGCACTGGGTGAGCGTCGTGCCAAAGCCGTAGAAAGCTTCCTCATTACTAATGGTGTCAGCCCAACTCAACTCGAAGCGGTTAGCTATGGTAAAGAAATGCCAATCAATGCGGGTCATGATGAAAACGCATGGAAAGAAAACCGCCGCGTAGAACTTAACTACGAAGCTGTACCACCTTTATTAAAATAAGGCCGTTTACAGACCTAAAAAAAGCGCTTTAATGTTAAAGCGCTTTTTTTATTGCTTAAGCAGGTTTGTGCTCATCTTCTTCATGCTCATGCTGCATGGATTCAATGAGGTCATGCTTATTAAACTTCTTATATTCAGGCTTGGCTTCGTAATCTTTCCAAGCCGCTTTCACGTTCTCTGGACTAATATCATCCAAACTAATACCTTCATTTTGCGTTGGCATGGCATCAAACTTTTGTGTAGTCATTCTGCTGCTCCTCAATTCTTCTTCATCCTTCACATCAACATAGCATTATCCCTAAAAGTTGCAAGGGCAAAATCAAGCCAAATAATCGAGTTTAATTTTTCTTTTGCGGCATTCTCATCTAAAATAGCCGTCTAAATTTTTTTTGCTCAACTTGATTGGTTTACACTCGGAGTTTTCCTGCCATGGCATACCTCACCCTTTCCCAATTCTTAGAACAACAAACTGGGAACCTTACACCTGAACTTGCAAAAGTGATTGCAACCATTGCAGACACGTGTAAAACCATTGATCAAGCTTTACAAAAAGGTGCGCTTGCTGGGGTATTAGGCAGTGCACAGCATGAAAATGTGCAAGGTGAAGAACAAAAAAAATTAGATGTGATTTCAAATGACTATTTAATTGATGCCTTAAAAGTTCACCCACATGTCGGTGGTTTGGCATCAGAAGAACTGGATGAATTCACGCCTGCGCAAGAAAATGGTGAATATTTGGTGTTATTTGATCCACTCGATGGTTCAAGCAACATCGACATCAATATGTGTGTTGGTACCATTTTCTCAATTCTTCCAGCAAAAAATGCCGTGACGCAATCGGCTGATTTTATGCAAGCAGGTATTCACCAAGTTGCTGCAGGCTATGTACTGTATGGTCCATCAACCATGATGGCATTAACAGTGGGTGCAGGCGTTGTGTTCTTTACCTTCGATCCTGAATCACAACAATTCTTGTTAACCACTGACAACATTCAAGTGGCAGCAGATACCAAAGAATATGCAATCAATGCATCGAATCAACGTCACTGGGAACAACCCGTAAAACGTTATATTGATGAACTACTTGCAGGTAAAACGGGTCCACGTGAAAAAGACTTTAACATGCGTTGGGTAGCGTGCATGGTGGGTGATATTCACCGTATTCTTTGTCGTAGCGGTATCTTCATGTACCCATACGATCTGAAAGATCCGAAAAAAGCAGGTCGTCTACGTTTAATGTACGAAGCAAACCCAATGAGTATGTTGATGGAACAAGCAGGTGGTGCTTCTACTACAGGTCGCGTGCGTATTCTTGAAATTGAACCAACAGAATTACACCAACGTGTCCCTGTAATCATCGGTTCAAAAAATGAAGTTGATCTTGTAACTCAATACCACCACTAATTTTTAAAACAGAAGTAGGTGCTACACCTACTTCTGTGGACTCAAGCAAACATGCCTACCATTTTTTTAGAATCGAAAGACAATCCAAAAATTAAACACTTACGTGGCTTAATTGAGCAAAACACCTATCGTAAAAAGCAAGGTCAAACTGTGCTTGAAGGTACACATTTGTGTTTGGCATGGTTGCAAGAGCAAAAGAAAATCAATGCGATTTTTACTACAGAGCTTGCCTTACAACATCCTGACCTAGAAGAAATCCAACGTCAGTATCATGGTGCCATTTTTATTTTAAGTGAATCTTTATACAAGGATTTAAGCACCTTAGGCACTACACTTCCGTGTCTTGCAATTATCGATTTACCCTCTTCCTCTCAAGCCTTGCAATATAATCTAGACACTTTAATTCTGGAAAATATCCAAGATCCAGGCAATGTCGGTACTTTACTCCGTTCCG
Organism: Acinetobacter sp. NigerLNRRAM0016; assembly: GCF_054112845.1. Lineage (NCBI taxonomy): Bacteria > Pseudomonadati > Pseudomonadota > Gammaproteobacteria > Moraxellales > Moraxellaceae > Acinetobacter > Acinetobacter sp. NigerLNRRAM0016. The sequence goes on along the minus strand of NZ_JBSYVT010000011.1, from coordinate 56,877 downwards.
CTGCTGCTGCTGGTGTTCAGCAAATTATTGCCACTAAAGGTACTGCATCACTCTGGTCACCACGCGTACTGCGTGCAGGTATGGGTGCACATTTCTCTCTAGATATTTACGAGAATGTAGCGCTTGAACAAGTCTTACCTCAATTTAAAATTCCTGTGTATGTAACCAGTTCACATCGCTCAACCAGCTTATATGCGCAAGATTTGACGCGTGCCTGCGTCTGGATTATGGGTAATGAAGGTCAAGGTGCTTCGGATTATGCTCTTGCGCATGCGCAAGCCGTGACCATTCCTCAACCCGGTGGACAAGAGTCACTGAATGTTGCAATTGCAGGATCGGTCTGTTTATTTGAAATGGTCCGTCAACGCATCTAATACATTTTTTATTTTAAATTGCCCCGCCCAATTTTAAAAATAGATTACACTTGAAAAAATAAAAACGGATATTGTCAACCAAACCATTATTTCCAACGTTATTAAGCATATGTATTGGAGATAATGGTGATGATCCAATGACAGGGTTTTCCATCTCTATGGATTTAGCGCCGAAACAGTCTCAGTCGGAAACTTTGAGTGCTTTAAAAAGTACGGCTGAACAACGTCTGAAGAATTTTATGCAAGACGTGACTGGGCGTGCCTTAGTGATGATGGAAAATGCGACACAGGGTCAACAAGGCATTGCGATGGATCTGGTCCAAGAGGCTTTTATTTCATTGCATAAATCTTATTCAGACAAATCTACTGAAGAATGGTACCCCCTGTTTTACACCATTTTGAATAACAAACTACAGGATTGGCGTCGTAAAGAAGCGCGCCGCTCGCAGCCTTTTTCTTTCTTCAAAAAGGTCAGCCTAGATGAAGATGATCTAGAAATCCAAGATGTTATTGATGAAACCACCCCTAGTCCGTTGGAGTTTCTGGATCAGGCAGTTACGGTTGAAGAAATTCAAGCCGCGATTCGCCAATTGCCAGTTCGCCAGCAACAAGCGTTTATGTTGCGGGCATGGGAAGGATTTGACACGCAAACCACTGCTCAAATTATGAATTGTAGTGAAGGCAGTGTAAAAACACATTATCATCGCGCGATTCAAGGTTTGCGATCTGCGTTATCGCATTTGAATCCATATTCGGGAGGGTCATCTGAATGAAACAAGATGATTTCTTAAAACAAGTTACTTCCAAACTTGATGGTCTTGCGCAACAGCACAAAGCAAAACCTGTTGTGATGAATCATGTACTGGATCATATCCAGCAACAGAAATCATCACGTTTTGCCTATTTTAAAATGACAGGATTCGCTTTAGCTGCAGCCATCGCGGGAATTGTGGTGTTACCTAATTCCGTCGATCTGTCAGAAAAGCCGCAGAATCAAGTTGTGGTAACACCAAAACTTTCTCCACAAATGGTGGAAGATTTGGAAATGTTAATGGTTTTAGGTGAGGACAAAGTTCCACATGGCAGCTAGAAGGTTAGCTTTTGCTTTTTGTGCACTCGGTTTCTTGCAAACAAGTTTTGCAGGATTTGAACGTTTTTGGCTTTTTTCCAAAGATGCCAACACCCAAGTGGCTGAAACTTGGGAAACACTGTCAGAGCAAGAACAACGCGCTCTGATTAAACGCTATCAGTCGCTCAAAGAAATTCCAGATGAGCAAAGTGATAGTCTGCAACAGCGTATGGACTGGTTTACCCAATTACCTGAACAAGAAAAGCAGAAAATGCGTGAAACTTGGCAACAAATGAGCAGCCAAGAACGTAACGACCTACGCGTGCGCATGCAAAAGGCGACACCTGAAGAACGGATCAATATTCGCCAAGAATACATGAACAAATATTTGCATCACACGGTGGAACAGCCATAATTTCCATGTGATTCTGAACATTTATAAAAAAAGCCAATCCAGAGAAGATTGGCTTTTTTATGGTTCACAATATTATTAACAAGAAGCTCATCAACATTGTGTGAGCTTCTTATACTTCAACCCTTATGCTTTCTTGCTGCGGCGTTGATAACGATAGCCAGCCAATCCCAACAAACCCAATAAGCTAAACCATCCCATAGAACCGCCTCCACCGCCAGAAGTCACTGTATTTTTTGCAGTATTGTTTAGATAAATTTTTGCACGATTCGATGCCAGACCTTCTGCATCAAAGACGGTATATTCCATAACTTGATCGAATGGACTGTAGTTGTTTTTGACCTGAACCACCAAATTACTGGAATAACAGGTATCGCGCATGGCACTGCCAGGGCAAGGACCATTCGGTACTGATGGATCAACCATCATCGCACTTGGCAAGCTGTCTAAACGAATAGCCAACTCCTGACCTGCCTCATTATGGTAGAAATCGGCTTTATTCAAACCAGCAATACTTGCTTTCGGACCATCATCATCAAAGTCATTTTCAAGTGGATGTAAGCTAATGTTCTGATTGGTACCATATTCCAAGCGATAAGTATCGTCTTTGGCAATCGGTGCAATATTGGCAAAACTTGCACTTAATAAACCTGTTGTGGTTTTGGTCGCATCCGTTTTGGAGGTAATGCTGTAGGTACATAAAGCATTCTCACCAATCGTCGAAAGATTATCATCTAAGCGATAAAACATGATGCGCTTGAGTTCAGGTATCCATTCACATTTTAAGTTTGGATCTTGATCACCAATGAATTGAAAGCTACTGCCTTCCCCTGAATAAGTTCCCACTCCCAAAACTTGGGTATTGATATTATAGTTCTCAGCATTCAAGGCTTGGACTTGTGATTGGTTGTTCATCCACTGCTCATCAGGTAATGCCAGCGCAAACGGATCAATATAAATCGCACGGTATTTGGCATATTTTTCAGTATTGCGCTTCAAATCATTAAATGCTGTTAACTCCGCTTGGTACTGAGTTAAGTATTTAGCATCTGTTGATTGATCATCAATGCGTGCCTGATACAAATCTATGGCTTGCTGATAACCATCCATCATTTGTGAATAAGATAAATTCTTTAAATTAATGATATCTGCCGCTGTCAAACGCATCAGTTCAACCGAACCAATATCACAGGTATTTTTCATGCTCGGATTTAAAATGAGCGTAGCATCCGTAATTCGACTAAAACCTCGTTGATCGACATCACTACATCCAATCGCCCCTATATTGACCAAGTCATTTGCGGTCTGATTATCCCGTGGATAGTACAGCGGTAAATATTCTGTGCTTGCACTCGGTCCTGTATAGGCAGATAGCAACGTGCTCATCGAGATGTTGCTAACATCAATATTGGTATTGCTTCCAGAAGTATTACTTTCATAAGCAATTTTCGGCAAGTTACACTGCCCTGTCACCGCACCTAGCTGCAAGGCATTGTTCATTGCAACAATATCAAGTTTTGCATCCGCCACATTGCCGTTATTTAAAGCATAGCGACAGGATTGCCCCGCATTGTATGCCAGCACATTAAAGGAAATATTTTTACTGCCCAGTTGGTCATACAATAAGGTGCTGGCAGCATTGTTTTCTACGATGGTATTACTTAATAAAACCAACGTACTGTTTTCACTTAAGTTCGGCTGCGCAGTATTGGAGGAAATACTCTTAATAATTGCGCCTGTAGTAGTATTTGCCTGATTTTTAGCAATGGTATTGGTTTGCAATACAGTCGATGCCTCACCGCAAATTTCTAACATGCTTGCATTATTCGTGGCTCCATTGCCAACTATACTGCTGTTCTGAATGGTAATTGTGGGCTTGGTAAATAATAAATTGTTCTGACAGGTCATCGCCAAGACACTGCCCTGTGCTGCTTGGTTAGCCTGTATTAAGCCATGATCAATATTCAGTGAAATATCGCCATCTAAATAAATAGCACCGCCCTGAGTGGCATGCGAGTTAACGATGGCGACATTATTTAAATTAATATCTGCCCCTGCATAAATTGCACCACCCAAGCCTGTGTTACTTCCATTTGCCAAAATGATGTTCTTAAATGAAGTCCCGTACTTCGACAATGAGCTATTAAAAATTCGGGTCTGATTTTCTCCACTGATAGTGGTTTTTAAGGCCGTCGTCGCTGGATAAGTATGGGTTAAGACATGCTTGGATGAATAATCCAGCGGCTCGGCACCATAAATTTCAAGCACAGATTGTGGCACCAGCTCACGTTTGAGTGTATAGGTTCCTTCTTTTAGCTGAATTCGATCTTTTTGACCTAAACGTGTATCCCCTGCATTACAGCCACCATAAGCCTTATTATCTGCGGCCGTCTTTATGGCTTCGCGTAATGAACATTGATTTAAGTTTTCACCATCTTCATCATCAAAGGTGGTGACATAGATAAACGTATCTTCCGCTGCCATCAGAGACATGGCTGACAGCACCATTAATGTAAGTAAACCTTTTTTATAATTTTTCACGGTCAATTCCCTTGCCTATTTCTTGTAACGACGTAATCCAATCAGTCCCAATAAGCCCAGTAGACTTAATATTCCCGCACTCCCCCCCGAAGTCTCGACCTTGCTACTTTCCATCTGTCCAGCAGGTGCCTGAGTGACTTGGACTTTGATCTCTAGATAAGGATTCTGAGAATCGTTAAATCGCGTCGTGGTTGTAACCAGTCGAATTTTAAAAATATCGGCTCCATGCCAATTACCATTCGGTGTGTACTGAATATTGCCTTCTTCATCAATGGTGACACTTCCCTTCGGCTGAGTCGTGGTTGGAATGACTTGTAAACAACCATCTTGCCAAGCCTCACCTGTCGGATTTTTACCCAATAATGCTTCACATTGATCTTTCGGTAAAAGCTCACCATCACCCAATAATTCAGCCACCGACATTTTTGCAACTTCACCGTAATTGATATCGTCACCGATCAAAGAAATCGTGGTTGGAAACACCAGTTCAATCGCACCACGGTCGCAGAGCACATTATTGGAATCACGCACTTGTCCACGCTGATCACTGGACTCACACTCGACCAAGGCTGTTTCTGAGCCAGTCCATTGTTTGCCTTTATTCACAATCAACGAATCACTTAACTGCTGATAAGTCACCAGTAATCGTGGTTTAAAATAACCGAGAAAATCATGGCTACTTTGATTAAATGGACACACTAGACTTTGTCGATCTAAATTTGCACTGCTACATTTCCCCTCAAGTGTGCTCCCTGCAATCAACGCAGTTTGCGTCCAAATTTCATTGGGATACTCTGCCAATCCTTGCCCACAACCTACTGAAACCAGATTGTTCTGTAAAATACTCTGATCGCCTGCTTCAAACTTACAATCCTTCTGCGTAGATATTGGGTATGGATTACCAATCAAGATACTATTCGCAAGAAAAGCTTTACCCTGTGGTGCAACAAATTGAATGCCTTGCGCATTGCCAAGCATGGTCAAATTATTTAAGCCAATACCGTCGCGTAAATTCAGCAAATAGCCTTTATTCTGTAAAAAAGTACTGTTTTTAATATAATTAGCGACATTCAAAATCGAGCTAGGTAACTGTTCTGAATTAAATAATAAAGCGGCGTAAATATTTGCAGAAGTTGAACTGGTGGTCTCATTATGACGAATGACACTATTTAAGATTTTATATGCAGGTCGCTGGGTATAGAGTACGGCACCTTCAGCAGCATAATTCTTTTCAAACAAGCTATTTTGAATGACGACTAGACTATCGCTGGTATTTTCGAACGTTGAATTACCCACATTATAAATTGCCCCACCTTGGGCTGCATAACCACCCGATAATCCCGCATAACTTAATTGTAGATATTCATTGTTATAAATTAATCCACCTTGTTGTGCGCATTGCGCTTGAACGCAACCTTGTAGACTAACCTCGTACAACACAACACTGAGTAATTTTTCTTGCGAACCATCATCAATTCTTAAAATATTATCTTTTGCTTGCATTTGCAGCACAGCATTATTTTTACCTAGAACTGGGGTTTCATTAAAATCCACATCATAGTTGGTTTTAATGGTTAATTCTTTTTGAATATTTAAATGTGAATTCAGCTTATAGACTTTCTGTTTTTCCAACAAAATGACAGGGCTGGCATCTTCCCCACCACAACCGAAATACCCTTCTTTAGGCATATCTTGGTTAATATAACTGACCGCTTCTCGTAGTGAACACTCTTGATCATCTTTAACGACATCTTCTGTGGTGGTCACACTGATATTCGCACTATAGGCATGCCCAGCCAGACACAACATTCCCACACCAATGCTCTGCTTGAGCATACGTCTCTCCTTAATTATTTTATTGATCTTGTTTTTCTAAATTGCTGCTTCCTAGCAATTTATCTACAGCTAATGGCGATCCCTTTGCTGTACAGCCTAAAAGATGAACGTAGAAATATAATTGACTAAATTGCCAAATTCTTTAGGCACAATTGCAACTATTAAAAGACAGGCTCAATAATTTTGAGTCTAGATGATGAGTTCGATGAGATGAGACGAATTGAAACTTCATGCTGATTTGCAGCATTTATGTTCTCCTTAACTTTACTTTCTATTATTTTTCTATGCTCGCAATTCCATGCGATAGGCATTTAAGCTGTACTTTGTCACAGCCATGCTGATTACTCAAGCGCTTTTATCGGTTATTGATATTCATCAATGAGTGCATAAATTTGTCTTAAAGTGGCATGACTTAGCTTGGTTTTCTCTCCTTTAAGGAGTTGGATCAACTGCTCTAAGGTTTGTAATAAAATCGAAGCCTGATGTGGACCATGCGCTAAAAGATAATCAATAATTTGCTGATCGATATGAATCCCCCGTCGTGCCAATACTGAACTGACCAGAATCTGCCGATCTGCATATAAACTGCCATTTGGTACTTTCACACTCACCGCTTGGGTCAGTCTAGACTGTAAATCAGGCAGTTCTAATTTCAGCTCAATCGGGGCAAAACGTGAAGAGAACACCAACTGTCCGCCCACTTCATTATTGTAATTAATGAGGTGAAATACCGCTTTTTGCCAATGTGGCACACCACAAATAGCCTCAATATCATCCAGCGCCACCAAATCATAACGCTCGAGCGAGGTAATCGCTTCTGTAGGCGCATCAAGCAATTCTAATAACGAGACTTTAATCGCTGATTTACCCACATCCAGATAGGAGTCGCAGATTGCAGAAAGCAAATGACTTTTACCTGTACCCGCACCACCATAGACATAAAAACGATTCATCAGACCCGCATGTAACTGACGAATTGCATCAATGACATGCCCCCATCCCGGACCAGAGAAATCACTGATTCGGGCATCAAGTTGGGGTTCAATATCTAATTGCAGTTGACGCATATTCGTGTTTAAGCCTTATACGCTTTATGGTTTAGGTTCGATGTTACTTGATTTTTCAGCAACTTGCTGATCTTTTGCAGTGTGATCTTTAATTTCAATGTCTACTTCCAGTTGTGACGTTTCTATACTAATAGAATCTGCTTCTGCATTGGAAGTGAAGATTGTTTGCGTACCGTACAACTGGCTCTGTTCATACCATTCTCGTGCATGTTTAAGCAGCACCACAATCACTGCAGCGACGGGTAAGGCAATCAGCATGCCTAGAAAACCTGCCAGTTGGGCACCTGCCAATACCGCAAATACCACCGCAACAGGAGATAAACCAATCTTATCCCCCAGTAAAAATGGCTGCAGAATATAACCTTCCACCGCTTGACCAATCATGAATACAACAGCAACCAACGCCAAGTGCATCCAGTCCAAGCCAAACTGAAATAAAGAAGCAATAACTGCAGCAATAATCCCGACAGCAAAACCCAAATAAGGAATAATACTGGCCAAACCAGCAATCATCCCAATGATCAATCCGACTTCTAGTCCAATTAACTGCAAGCCAACCGCATAAACAATACCAAGCAGCAGCATCACCAAAAATTGCCCTTTCACAAAGGCGCCTAGCACGCTATGACATTCACCCACAATCTTTAGTGTCGATTCTTCATAAGGACGTGGAATTAGTCGACGCATGCTGTCCAGCATACGATCCCAATCCAATAGGAAGTAAAAAGCAATCACAGGAATTAAAACCACCGTGCCGCCAATCTGGATAAAACTTAAACCTGATTGTGCAATTTTAAGTGCCATCGCCTGAATACTGTCAGCACTATAGTTGGTCTGAATATAGTCCATGACCGTCGTTGACAATTGATGCGTATCAATTTCCATCTGCACCAGATTAAAGGTACGCGACAACCATGGTAAAAAGGTATCATTTAACCAATGTATGCCTGCTGGAATACTTCCCTTGGCATACATTAACTGCTGCCAAATTAACGGCACCAAATATGAAATGGCTAAAGTCAGGATGACCCCAATCCCGACAAATACAATACTGATGGCAAGCCATCTAGGTAAACCAATATTATGAAATTTTTCGACCAAAGGATTAAATAAATAAGCGATTAAAAATGCTGCAATAAATGGTAATACTACAGGCTTTAATAAATATAAAACCCAAAGAATAAGTGCGATTCCCGCAAGGATAAAAATACGACGCAAGGTTCGATCGACCATAGAAACCCGCCTTTTTCGATTTAATCGTTATAAAAAGTAAAATATTTAAGTAAAGATAGCATTTTAGAGCATAAATAACATAAGAGTTTCGTATATTCGGGTTATAATCCCCGCGCAAATGCGGAGACTTCACTATGAGCAACTCAACTTCTACCCCAAACACTGGTTTAAGCTATAAAGATGCAGGTGTCGATATTGAAGCGGGCGACGCACTTGTCGATCGAATCAAATCTGTCGCTAAGCGTACAACTCGTCCTGAAGTGATGGGCGGATTGGGTGGCTTTGGCGCACTATGTAAAATTCCGAAAGGCTATGAAGAGCCTGTTCTCGTATCTGGCACAGATGGTGTCGGCACAAAATTACGTTTAGCTTTGAACTTAAACCGTCATGACACGATTGGCCAAGACTTGGTTGCCATGTGTGTAAACGACCTTTTAGTGTGTGGTGCAGAACCTTTATTCTTCCTTGACTACTATGCAACTGGTCACTTAAATGTTGATGTTGCTGCTGATGTTGTTACAGGTATTGGTAAAGGCTGTGAGCTTGCGGGTTGTGCATTGGTCGGTGGTGAAACTGCTGAAATGCCTGGCATGTATGAAGGCGAAGATTATGATCTTGCAGGTTTCTGCGTAGGTGTCGTTGAGCAAAGTAAAATCATTGATGGCTCTAAAGTTAAAGCAGGCGATGTTTTAATTGGTGTTGCATCAAGCGGTGCGCATTCAAATGGTTACTCTTTACTTCGCAAAATCTTAGACGTGAAAAACGTCGATCTTACACAAATCGTAGATGGTCGCCCACTTGCAGATACAGCAATGGAACCAACACGTATTTATGTAAAACCAATTCTTGAACTTTGCAAACAAGTTGATGTACACGCGATGGCGCACATCACGGGTGGCGGTTTACCGGGTAACTTACCACGTGTACTCCCAAATGGCGCTCAAGCAATTATTAATGAATCTTCTTGGGAATGGCCAGAGTTGTTCAAACTTCTTCAAAAAGAAGGCGGTGTTGAACAGTTCGAAATGTACCGTACATTTAACTGTGGCGTAGGCATGGTGATTGCGGTAGATCCAGCAGATGCAGATAAAACTATTGCACTTTTAACTGAACAAGATGAAAAAGCATGGGCAATGGGTCACATTGTAGACAATGCTGAATCTGTTGAAGGTGCTGACGAGAAAATCCGCGTAATCTTTGCATAATGAAAATCGCTGTCCTTGTTTCAGGCAGTGGCAGTAACTTACAAGCCCTGATAGACGCTCGTCTATCAGGTGAAATTGTTGGAGTTATCTGCAATAAACCTGAAGCGTATGCACTCACACGCGCTCAACAAGCAGGTATTCAAACTGCTGTGATTGAACATAAACAATATCCAACACGCGAATCATTTGATGATACCATGCATCAACAGTTATTAGCATGGGATGTTGATTTAGTGGTATTGGCGGGTTTCATGCGTATTCTAAGTGCCAAATTTGTGCGTGCTTGGGAAGGTAAAATGCTGAACATTCACCCTTCTCTACTGCCGCATTATAAAGGCATGCACACCCATCACCGGGTATTGAATACAGGTGATGTCTATCATGGCTGTACCGTACATTATGTTACCGCAGAGCTAGATGCAGGACATTCACTGGCACAAGGGGTGTTAAAGATTGGTCGTCATGACCATGTCGAGCAACTCGCACAGCGCGTACATGAGCTTGAACACCTGATCTATCCTCAAGTGGTAGAATGGATTTGTACAGGTGCCCTGCAATACCAGAATGCAAATACCGTCATATATCGCAATCAAGCGTTGAATGAACCGATTCAATTTTGCAAACTGTAAAAATATGATTCAAAGAAAAAATGCATCCTCGGATGCATTTTTTATGTTCTATGATTTCTGAATCAGCTGTTTAATCAACGCTACTGTCGCTTCAGGACGTTCTAAGGGAAACATATGCCCCCCTTCTGCCACACTAAATGGAATACCCACTTTTTTCTGCGCGATTTGGGGAAACTTATGTTTTAAGAACTCGCTTTGATCGCCCACCACCAAATGCATCGGGACTTTTGGCTTTGACATGGGCAACCACCACCAAGATGGCGTATTACGAAAAATGGCAACCTCAGCAGCTTTGGGAATGGTCAAGGTTACCCCACCGCGCTCTGCATCTTCGGTCAGGGCGTGATTCAGATAAGCCTGAAAACACTCAGGATCAAATTTTTGATACAAGCTTTTCGGTCTTAACATTTCGCCTGCCTGCTCACGGGACTCCCAATGATCACGACGACGATTACTCAGACCTGCTGGGGTCATCCGATCCACCAGTTTTGGTTGAAACAGCTTCGCAGTATGGAACAACAAAGAGGCTTTACCCATGATCAATGGCGGATCAAGCATGATCACCTGCTGAAATAATTCAGGACGCTTATAAGCCGTCATCATGGTCAAGACCGACCCCAAAGAATGCCCCAATCCAATCACAGGACGCCCATGTGCTTGACGCACAATGCTGTCGGTCAGCTGATCCACCAAGTGCGGCCAATGATTGGTCACAGGATAACGTTGGTCAGTTCCAATCAGTGGAACATAGACAATATCGTAATCATCGCGAAGTAAATGAAAGAGTTTTTCATAAACTTTGGATGGCACACCATTGGCATGCGCAAAGTGGATCAGTGGTTTCATTGTAGTTTTGTCGTTTGCTCTGCTTGAACCTGTTCAGCGAGTGAAGTAGCAAAACCTTTCCCGATTGAGCTACCCATACGCCCGAGAACAGAATCCAATGGATTATATTGAACGGTATAGTCCACTGTTTTATCGATTTTAAGTTCACGTTTCAAGCTATTTAGGCTACCTGTACGGTCAGCAATTCCGAGTTTAACTGCTTGCTCACCGGTCCAGAATAATCCTGAGAAGATTGCTGGATCCTGAGATTTTAGTTTTGCCCCACGACCTTTTTTTACAGCCTCAATAAAGTGATCATGAACATTGTCTAATAAAGCTTGTACATGCGCTTTCTGAGCGGCATCAACGGGTTGTGTCATCGATAAAATCGCTTTGTTTTCGCCCGAAGTCATGGTGCGATCTTCTACACCCAACTTTTGCATCAGTCCATTGACACCATAATTCGGCATTATCACGCCAATCGAGCCAACCAAACTGGATGGATTGACAATAATTTCATCCGCTGCCGAAGCGATATAATAAGCCCCTGATGCCCCTGTATCACCAATAATGGCATACAGTTTTTTATCTTTATGCTGTTGCTTCAGATACTGAATTTCCTGCCAAATTTCATCGGATTGTACAGGTGAGCCACCTGGTGAATTGATATTCAAAACTACAGCTTTACTATTGCTACTCTCAAATGCTTTCTTCAACGATTTGATGGTATCTTCACTGTTCACGCTTTGTTTATCTGCGGCAATCGTCCCAATAATATCAACAACCGCGATATGAGCACTTGTAGTCGAACTGACATCAGTCGTAGCCGTACTACATCCCTTGCCTAAAATCACTAAAATAAAAAGAATATAAGCAAAGGTCAGTAATTTAAAGAAGATACTCCAACGACGAGCACGGCGCTGTTCTTCCACTGAAGCTAATACGGCTTTCTCAAGAATCTGCCATTCTTTTCCTGACTGCTTTTCTAAATTTTGTTGTGTAATATGACTTTCGTTTTGTGGTTTAGGTGGCCAATCGGACATATAAGATGATCCAATAATGAAGAAAATTAACCTCATTATATACATGCAGACGCAATAAACTATTTAAACCCTGTATTTTCGCCTATAATAATTGCTGTTTTATATTTCTTATCCCCATACCCATTAGGCAATGACTGATAAAACTCCAAAAACAATGACTGATCGCGTACTTCAATTTGTAAGTCGACAACCTATTCAAATTTCTCGCATGATTGCCCGTTCACTGGCTGGCTTAGTGAACCTGTTAAAAATATCTAAAACATCTCAAACCATTCGTCTTAACCTTGAAATTGCCTTACCTGAACTAAGTAATCAACAACGAGAACAAATTACTCAACACGCGATACGTAACGAACTCACCTCCTATTTTGAATTTTTCAGTATTTGGGGTTCTGAAAATCAAAAAAATATTTCCCGTATTCATTCGATTACTGGCGAACAGTATTTACATGATGCGCTTGCCGAGAAAAAAGGCGTTGTCTTGATTGTTCCACATTTTGGGACTTGGGAAGTGATGAATGCTTGGGTTGCTCAATTTACTGAAATGACAATTCTGTATAAACCTGTAAAAAATCCAGCAGCCGATAATTTTGTACGTAGCGCGCGCAGCCGTGAACAAGCACATTTAGTTCCCACCGATGAAACTGGTGTACGACAGATTTTTAAAGCCTTGAAACAAGGTGGCACTACGGTCATTTTGCCAGATCATACCCCGCATGCTGCGGGTGAATTAGTACCAATGTTTGGTTTACCTTTAGAATCCAGTAACTTAAGTGCCAAGCTGATTCAAAAAACCAAGGCAAAGGCACTTTTTTTATATGCAATTCGTAATGATACACATGGTTTTGATATGTATATCGAACCGATGCCTGAAAGCATTTATCAAGGTACAGCCAATGACGGTACCCATGTGATTCATCAGGAAATTGAAAACCTAATTCATCGTTTTCCTGAGCATTACCATTGGAGCTATAAGCGCTTTAAAGCCAACCCTGAACTGCGTAATCTGTATAACTTGCCACATGAACAAGCAATGCAACTTGTGACGAAAGTTAGAACACAACAATTAGACCCTAACGATTAAGCCAACGTTGCTGATCACAGTAAAACTGCATTTCTATCTGCTTCCCATTCTGAATAAACTGAATGCTACCCTTGTCGATTGTGGTATATAGCGGAATCCCTAATGCCTGCAAGCGTTGTTGAGTTAAAATGCTCGGATGCCCATAGCGATTGTTGATTCCTGCTGATGCAATCGCAATTTTAGGCTTGAGCCGCTGCAAAAAATCATAAGCCGAACTATGCTTACTGCCATGATGTCCCAAGACCAATACATCTACTTTTAAATCTGGGTAGGCTTTTAGAATCTGATATTCGGCTTCCCAGCCTGCATCTCCCATAAGTAAAAAGTTGGCATATGGCTGAGCATGTTCAACTTGAACATAGAGAACGCAAGACAATTCATTCTGATGATTCGCAACTGCAGCTAATTGCTCCTGTCGTGGTGATAAGACCTGAATCTTGACACCCTCCAGTTGCCATACCTGCCCAGCATAGCAATAGTGAAATTGAGTACTGGGCATGACTTCAACCCTTTCATTACTGTAAATGGTTTGAACAGGTAAAGTTGTGCGTAAGGAAAAATACGCACCACTATGATCTTGATCTAAATGGGTTAGAATGAGCTGATCCAGACTGGAAATCCCTTTACTATTCAGAAAGGGACGAATGAGTTGCTTGCCAACACTGAATTTCTGTTCATCATAATTACCGCCCATATCAATCATCATCTGCTGATCTTGCTTTTGTAAAAAGATGGCTTGCCCTTGCCCCACATCGAGAATGTGCAATTCAAACGGCTGCTTGGATTCATCCACAATAAAAATCGGCAACATACAAACCATCGCCCAACTTTTTGGAACCACACCGCGTGGTAAAAACAAAATACAAAGCCCTATTATCAGCCCGCCTAGCATCCCCCAGCTCAACGCAACATTGTGTACGGTTGAACCCAGTATTTGATCCGCACCATTGAGGATTGACAGTAACCATGACACACATAAATCATTCAGTTGAAACAGCAATACACCTAAAGGTTGGAAGATCCATAAACACAAGGTCGCAATAATGCTAAGAGGCACCACCAAAATACTCAGCCACGGTAATGCCACAAGATTACTGAATGGCGCAATCCACACGACTTGTTGAAAGAAAATCAGCATCAATGGCAGTAATGCGATAAAAATTTTCCATTGCGACTCAAATAACAGCGCAACATATAACTTTAATTGACCTAGACGAGTGTCTGCGATTTGAGTAGGTTGCTGTTGTACCGTCTGATAAATTCTCAGAAGTACCAAACAAGCCCCATAGGACAACCAAAATGCAGCCGATAGGATGCTAAAAGGATCGAGAAATAATAAAATTGCAGCACTAAACAGCAGTACTTGTACAGGTTGCAGTTTGAATTTACATAAAATCAGGACAGCGATAATCAAACTGGTTAACAAGGTCCGCAATGCAGGAATTTCAAAGCCGACAAAAGCTGAATACAGCAGTACGCCCATACAAAAAGGAAACACCAAAAGATAAGGCTTGGGATAACGCAAATACCAAGTGGGTGCGAAACGGATAATCAGACGGTGTAAACTCCAACAGAGTAATGCCGCAAAGATCAACACGTGTGGTCCAGAAATTGCCAATAAATGACTCAACCCCAGTCGTTTAAACAAATCTTCAACGTCGGGGCTTAATAAGCTTTGATCACCCGTTAACAAAGCCAACAGTAAACCTGCATGATGCAGTGATTGCTGTTGGAGTGTATTTCGTAAACTCAACCGTTGCTGCTCAATTGCCAATAACGTTTTAGCAATAAGCCCCTGCTGTTGCCGTACATAGGGCATTTGTCCTGCTGCATAAAGCTCTTGTTCTGTCAGCTCTTCCACTGCTTGGACTTGAAAAGCTGCCATAATGTTCTGCTGTAAGAACCATTTTTCCTGATCAAATGCCCCTGCAATTGCATAGCTATGTGCAGGTAAAATCTGCCCGCGCAAACGGTAGTACTTTCCCAGCTCCAGTGACTGATCAGAAGAGGGTTGAAGATACGCTAACCATTTCGCGGGTTGCTTTTTATAATTCAGTACGGTGATAGGTTGCTTGATACGATTCGACTGAATCTGGTTCATTGATTTGACATGCACAATGACTTCAGCTTGCTTTGTAGTCGATTCTCGTAAATCTATACGCTGAGTGAGTGCAGCATCGGCATATAAATAAGCCAGATTGAAGCTAAATAAACATAAAACAATGATGCTGAAAAATCTAAAAAGCTGAGGTTTAAAATTCGGACATTTAACCACCAGTAGTTGAATCATCACCCAGAAAATACCAAACATGCCACACGTAACAGTGGTGAGTGACCAGACCTTGCCCATGCCAGTCATGCCGAGGATCCAAGCGAGTAGTACATATTGCATCATTATGATTCATATTATTTTTATAAGTGCCGCACATCATAAAGCCCACCGAAGTGGGCTTCAAGAGAAACTAGATAATTCGTTTTTTATTCGGACTCAGCCCAAATACCATCCTGCATATGTAAGACTGAATCTGCCGTTTGAGCCAGTTGCTCGTCATGCGTGACGATCAACATCGCCATGTTAAATTCTTGACGTAAATCACTCAGTAATTCAAAAATTTTAACTGCTGTTTTACGATCCAAATTTCCTGTCGGCTCATCTGCCATCATTAAGGCAGGTTTAGCCACTAAAGCACGTGCGAGCGCCACGCGCTGACGCTCACCACCAGACAATTCACCTGGTTTATGCGTTAAACGATGTGACAACCCAACGCGATTCAGCAAATACTCCGCCTGCGCTTTGACATCCTTATAGTTAGTGCCTTCACGTAACATAAGTGGCATTGCTACATTTTCCAGAGCTGTAAACTCAGGCAGAAGATGATGAAACTGGTAAACAAAACCTAAATGTTGATTGCGTAAATAGCCGCGCTCGGCTTCGCCCATATGATCGAAGCGCTGACCATTCAGCCAGACTTGCCCTTCAGTTGGACGATCCAAGCCGCCCAACACATGCAACAAAGTACTTTTACCTGAACCACTCGAACCGACAATTGAAACGAACTCACCCGCATGAACTTTTAAGGACAACCCCTTAATCACTTCAACCGTAGATTTACCATCAGTAAAATATTTCACCACATTTTTGGCTTCTAATACCACGTTACTCATAACGCAAAGCCTCCGCAGGTTGAATTTTGGCAGCACGCAATGCTGGGTAAATGGTCGCCAAGAAACTTAAGATTAAAGATAAGCTGACAATAATCACCACATCTTGCCATCTTAAATAAGAAGGTAAGTAGTTAATAAAATAGGCATCAAATAAATGCAGACCTAAGGCCGTATTCACCCAGTCAATAAAACCACTAATCCCCGTCGCGAAAATAATACCCAATACCGCACCCGCAACCGTACCAATCACCCCAATCACGGTACCCTGTACCATAAAAATTTTGGTAATTGTGGCTGGTGAAGCTCCCAAGGTTCTTAGAATTGCAATGTCTGCCTTTTTATCGGTCACCACCATCACCAGTGAAGATACGATATTAAACGCTGCAACCAAGACAATCAGGAACAGTAATAGACTCACCATTGCCTTTTCCATCTGAATGGCACTGAACAAATTACCATGCGTGTAGGTCCAGTCAGAAGCGTAATAGTTACCCGGCAATTCGCGCACAATATCATTACTCACTTGCGGTGCAGCAAAAATATTATCCAGTTTTAAGCGGATCCCTTGTGCACCATCAGGTAAGCGAAGCAAGGTCGAAGCATCGTTTAGGGCGATATAACCCATCATGGAGTCAACTTCCGCACCAATACTGAAAATACCGACAATTTTAAAGCGCTTGAAACGCGGCACCACACCCGCAGGTGACGGTGTTGCTTCAGGTAAGACCAAAGTCACATTATCATTTAGACCTAAGCCCAATGCATCTGTTAACTGTTTCCCTAAAACAATGCCAAATTCACCTTTCTTTAACTGATCAATGTTACCTTCGACCATGTGGTCTTGAATAATCGAGACTTTTTTCTCGTATTCTGGTTCAATACCTGTCACCATAACACCAGAAACTTGGCCATGCGCAGTAATCATGCCTTGTAATTGAGTAAATGGCGCGACACCTTTAACATGCTCATGCTGTTCAACTTTTTTTGCAAGTTCAGGCCAATCTGTTAAAATTTGTGTTGATGAAACAGTGGCTTGAGGTATCATGCCCAAAACTCGGTTTTTCAGTTCGCGATCGAATCCGTTCATCACAGATAATACTGTAATGAGCACAGCGACACCCAAGGTGAGACCGATCATGGAAACCAGAGCAATAAAAGAAATAAAGTGGTTGCTACGCCGTGCGCGAGTATATCTTAACCCGATGTACAGCGAGATTGGTTTAAACATACCATCTAGTCCGAGGTAATACATTATGGAAAATTTACAGCATCAAAGCGCCTCAGCGGAACGTCGCGTTATGTCACGTATCGATGCTGCCTTGCGAATTAATTATCAGATTATTTCTGATGATGTTGCTCTTAATGATCCTTACGATCCAAATTTTGTCTTGCCCCGCTATTTTCTACTACTCGCAGAATTAGATCAATTTGATCTGGCTTTAAACTACGAATTAGAACAATTAACTGAAAAAGATCAACAAATTGCTCGAATATTATCCTTATTCAACCAAAAATTAAACCTGATTACCGGTTCATTATACGACGCAATTGTACAATCCATGTTACCTGTACCTGAACATGTCAATTTTTCTGAGAGTGGGTTCAGTTTTCACAGCGATCGTGAAATTCAAGAAGGTACCTATATTCATGTGACCTTGAGCCATCCTGAGAACTTCTTCCATATTGCTGCAACTGCACAGGTGGTGTATAGCCGCACTGAAGGTAAAGGGAAATTCCGTACAGGTGCCTATTTCATCACCCTGCATCCACAAGATCGCGTCAAACTGGCAGAGTGTGTCAGCTTCGAACAAGCGAAGGACTAATTTTAAAAACTATTTGGAATACTTTAATTTTAAAGCGAGTGCTCGGCTCGCTTTTAAATCTCGATAAAAATAGACAAATAAGCCAAACAATAAAATGCCTGCCCCGACAAAGACCATCAAAGACAGCATTTCCTGATTCAGCACCGCCCCAATTAACATGGCTAAAATCGGTGTCATCACTGTAGTTAAAGAGATGGTGGTCGGTTGTAAGTTTTGCACCAGTTTAAAGTAGCAGAACATGGCGATCAGCGATGCCATTACCACGGTATACAGCAATGCCAATATCGATTTCATTTGTGGCATCTGTGTTGGGGCATACTGCCAAATAAAGGGAATGAGACAGGCAGCCACAATACTTGAAATCATGATCGAACCCGTGGCTTGCGCAATCGGATTAATCGGTGCATTGACTTTTTTCACCCAAAACATCGACAAGGCATAAATAAATACACTGAGCAGCATCAACAGAATGCCCGTAGGATGTACGTGTTGTTGACTGCCTGTGAAACAGATAATCGCTAACCCCGTGACTGAAATAGACATGCCAAGCCATTGCAAGCGATGCAAATGCTGCTGAAAAGCAAAACGTCCAATTAATCCCGCCATAATCGGTGCTAGACCAAACATCAGGGCAATCATGCCTGAAGATAAATATCGCGTTGCCAAATAGGTAAAGATTTGCGAGCCAATAAAACTTGCAGCCCCTGCCAGATAACTTTGTAAACTGATCCGATCAAATGGCAAACGGACTTTCAGCAAATAAACGAGCCCCAAAGCCAAAGGCAAGGCGATAAAAAATCGCAATACCAACGCCCACATTAAATGAATATCTGAAACACTCCACACAATCGCTAAAGGCGTGGTTGCCCAAATGAACACCAATAAGGCATAGGTGGACATCAAATTGGCTTGGGAAGGCATAGTCAATTCCAATTAAACACTGGTTTTACGTTTCTGTTTTTGAATAGTCTGATCGAGGCTGCTCGAAAATTCACGCTTATCACGTTCAGAAATCGGCGGCGGACCGCCAGTCTGTACCCCTGCTCCACGCAAGGTATCCATAAAATCACGCAAATGTAGACGGGCTTTGACATTGGCAGTGGTATAAATTTCACCGCGCGGATGAATCGCAATCCCACCTTTCTCAATCACTTGAGCTGCTAAAGGAATATCCTGTGTCACCACAATGTCATTGGCTTGCATACGCGTGACAATTTCCTGATCGGCAGCATCTGCACCACTCATGACTTGAATTGAATTAATGCGGACTGAAGGTGTGATTCCCACGTTTTGATTGGCAACAAAAGTGACTTCTAACTGATAACGATCTGAAGCACGTAAAATCACTTCACGTAAAATTTTTGGTAATGCATCGGCATCTACCCAAAGTTTAAATGGCAGCACACGCACCTACGGCATGAAAAAAGTGCTAGCAGTGTAGCAAAAACTCAAGCATTACTCTGCTGTTGATTTGAAATATACTTGAAAAGTATAGTTTTATTCCAATTCAAGCATCATCATTGAATGCACCCAATCCCCCACTTTTATCCTCACAAATCTATAACACGCCTTGCAAGTTGAATCCTCAATCTCAGTGTAGTTTAAATTTTTATCCTTAATTTCATTCAGATAGACTTGAAATATTAAAATCACCCTCGATTTAATAGATTAAAGCCACTGAACATTCAAAATTGTGCTTATGAAAAATCAAAACAGACCTGAAATGATCACGATTGAAGATCAAAATTTCGGCAGCCATATTGAGCATTGGAATCTGCTGACAGAAAATCCAACTTCTGAAGTTCCCAAATGGTTAGGTCTGGCACTTGATGCACCCATTATGCCAATGGGACTTTGCCGTGAAGAATGTGAAATGGATGCCTCTGTATGGCTCATTCAAGGTCCGAGCAAAGAAAAAGTCCAACTTTGCCAAGTAATTGCTGTTGAAAACAATAAGCCCAAAGCCGTAAAAACGGCCTTTCCGAGTTTTGAAAGCCCGTATAAAGTCAAAGCCTCAATTGAACGGATTATTTCCTGTAAATCCAACACCCAAGCCGTACTGCGCTTAAATTTGGGTGAAAACAGTATTGTTTATGCATTTGATAGCTTATATAGCGTCAATCATGATCAATATCAAAAAGATCAAACCTATCTAGTTCAATTGAATGCATGGGCATATGAACTTGAAGCAGTTTCAGAACACGAACAATTGGTGGTAGATGATCCTGCTTCTATCAAACATCACCGTGCCTTGAATGATATTCTGGCGGCGAATGATGGGATTGCACCCGCGAACTTGCAAGAACAAATTGATGCTTGGGAACCCAAGTGTGAAGATGATAAAGCCCCTGTCACCGTCGATTTTTCCAAGATGGTTGCCTATCTGTATGGCGAAAAAATGGGACAAGAAGACGAAGCCTGGTTCCAAGGCAATATTGTCGGCAAAACCAGCCTAGAATTTATGGGACAGGAATATACGCTTTATGATGTGACGCTCATTCATGATGAAAATCAGGAAGCAACCCTGATTCGCATTGCCACCAAAGATGAACAATATAAGCACTTTAATATTGGTCAATACATTCGCGGCAACATTTGGGTTCAAGCCAGTATCCATTCCAAAAATTAAATCCTTCTAGATTTATTCGGCACTGATAACGGGATGTAGCACACTTTAGAGGTGTGTCTTACATCCCGTTTCTGCTTGAGAAGGATTTAAAAATCAATGCGACCATATTATTGTGTATATTTTATCCACAGATTTTTATATTAATACGATTTTTAAATTCAAATTAAAATAGCTTATCCACAGTTTTAAATTTATTTAAGACAAAAATCCATAATCTATAAAAACATGAATATAAACATAACTTTATTATAATATCGCGAATATTGAATACTTATTGATATTCTGTTTTGAGGATTAAAAATAGATTTATGATTATTTTTTAATCAAAATCAATTAGTACTTTATTTAGTCAATTTTTTATGCTTATAATATGAGCAAGCAATAGGATTTAACGATAATATAGATCGGAATGAAATATCTATGAAAATCGTACAAGAAGAAAATTTACAGCGGGTTGAAACTCAACTTGAACAGCGCTTTCAATTAGACGTCATGTCGTGCCTTTTCTTTGTATTCGGCATGATGACCTCAGCGTATATCCTGCACCAGTTTATTCTTTAATTTCACCCTAAAAAGAAAAAACCCATCTTATTCAGATGGGTTTTTGCATTTTGGAATTATCCATTGCGTTTAGCAAAGTCATCCATAAAGTGAACCAATGCTTGCACACCTTCTAATGGTACAGCGTTATAAATACTTGCACGCATACCACCCACAGAACGGTGACCCGCTAAATTCAACAAATGGTTCTCTTCAGCTTCTTTCAAGAACAATTTTTCAAGATCTGGATTTGCCAAAGTGAATGGGACATTCATAATTGAGCGATTCGCTTCAGCAATCGGGTTTGTATAGAAGTCACTTGAATCAATATAACCATAAAGCAACTTGGCTTTTTGCAAGTTCACTTGATGCATGGCATCTACACCACCATTTTCAAGTAACCATTCAAATACTAAACCTGACAAATACCATGCATAAGTTGACGGCGTGTTGACCATCGAATCATTTTTAGCTTGAGCAGAATATTTCAACAAACTTGGAATTTCTGGTTTCGCTTGATCCAATAAATCATCACGAATAATGACCAAGGTTAAACCTGCTGGACCAATATTCTTTTGCGCACCCGCATAAATTAAACCAAATTTAGAAACATCTAATGGCGCAGATAAAATGCTTGATGAAAAGTCACAGACCAAAGGTTTATCTGTTTCAGGAATACCGGCAAACTGTAAACCACCAATGGTTTCATTGTCTGCATAATGGACATACGCTGCATCGGCAGATAAATTCCACTCGCTTTGTGCAGTAATCGCGAGTTTGCCATCAATTTTAGTACCCGCTTCGATGACATTAATGTCGCCATAGCGCTGCGCTTCTTGCAACGCTTTTTCAGACCAAATCCCCGTATGGATATAGTCTGCTTTGTTGTTTTTGCCTAACAGGTTTAACGGAATTGCAGAAAATTGTAATGATGCCCCACCCTGTAAAAATAACACTTTGTAGTTTTCAGGAATATTCATGAGCTTACGTAAGTCAGCTTCTGCCTTTTCTGCAACCGCAACATAGTCTTTGCTACGGTGGCTCATTTCCATAATGGACAGCCCTTTGCCATGCCAATCCAACAGCTCTTGTTGAGCTTTTTCTAAAACGGCAGTAGGTAATGCAGCAGGACCAGCACAGAAATTGTACGCGCGCATGTTTTTTTCCTTTCAGAGGTGAAACACAATAAAATGATGGCATTTAATCATATCTTGCTCAGGCTTGCAGTAAATTATCCTGAAAATATTTCAATGCTATCGGGTATTTAAAGTCAAAACATCAATAAAGATCGGTTCGTTTTTTGGGTTGAATGGCTTTAATGAATGATTCACCTGCGACTAAGTAACTGACTATGCGTACAATTAAAGCAGGAATTACTACAATGGCATGAATCAATAATGCCAAAAGTACATAAATAACAAATTCGAGATAACGGTACAAATGAATTGTTTTTATGGAATCATCGCCAAGATGTCGCTGCTTCAAATCATTAAGATTGCTCTCGCCATGCGCTTGAATCCACTGTCGTGTTGTCAGCGCATATAAATTACGACTATACACGCCACGTTGAAAAGCCATCCACATACGTTTAGGTTTTAAGAAAAATCCTGTAGAAAGCGCAATTAAGTTCATGATGCCCAGTATGGGATGATTGAACATGGAACCTGTACCTAGCTCCCAAGCACTGACTTCGCCTTCACCAATTCTTCCAACGCTATAACCCGTTAAAATATGATGTAAGTCATGATATTTAAGATACTTATGCCGAACCTGAATATTCGGTAAAGGCACCAGCAAACAACCATTATAAACATTCACCGTGCATGGCTCTTGCTCGATTTGAATGGGTGTAAAACCATTCTGTTGATAAAATAAATCTAATGCCTGATGAATACTCATCTGATCGGATGGAATTGAAGACATGGATGTGATTTGGGGGACATATTGAGTCATCAGTATTTTTATCTGTGTAATTATTTAAAAGTATAAATTTATCGTATTATAACTTTACAGAAAAACGAGTCCAGCCTCGGAAAAATGCGAAATGTAAACGCACTCGTTTACACCGATAAAATGAAGATCTGTATAATTCATGACAACGATAATGCGAGCTTGATGAATGTCACAGCGTTTTCAATTAAAACCAAGAAAATTAACGCTTACTATGAAACCTATTTTCCCGAGTCTTATTTCTTTATGTTCGAGTGTGGGCTTGATATTGCCCTGTTATGCTCAATCGATCAGCTACAGTGAAGCTGAACAAAGCATCCTGACACAATCTTATAGCACACAAGCCGCCCAAGCTTTGCAGCAATCAGCACAATTGCAAGCCGAGGCCGTCAAAGGGCTAGGTCTACCACGCGTGGATTTGAATGTGCGTGCCTATGCCTTTCATAATGAAATCGATGTACCGCTTAATTCACTCAAAAACAATTTGGATAATACCTTGACTCAAGGCGTAAATAACCAAATTGATCAATGGCAAAATACGAGTGGCATCCCCAGTGGTGTGACTGACAGTTTAAAAGATGGTGTCGGCAACGTCATTGATCGTGGGATTGGGCTGATTCCCAATGAAGCGACTTTAAATTTGGATGATCAGGTGGTGCGTCCTACCGTTTCGGTCTTCATGCCAATTTATACTGGCGGACTGACCTCAAGTGCCAAACAAATGGCACAGATACAGTCGGAACGTAGTGTCATTAATAATAAACAACAACAAGATCTACAACGCTTTGAAATTATTCAAGCCTATTTCAATACCCAACTGCAACAGCAATTATTAGCATCAAGCCGTTTTAATTTTCAGGCGATGCAAAACCATTATCAAAATGCGCTCAAACTGGAACAACAAGGTTTTATTAGCAAAGGACAACGCATGCAGTTTGAGGTTGCAAAAAACAATGCAGATCGCGTTATGCAAAATGCTCAAGCCAATTTACGCGCCAGCTTGTTCCAATTGAATAATTTATTGCAAAGCAGCCAAGTCACCGAATTAAGCACGCCACTTTTTGTGAATACCGCGCACAGCCAATCAATTAATCAATTATTAGCCAGTTATCCTGAGCAATCCTCTTTAGTGCAAAAACTGCAAAAAGATACTGAACTAGCCAAGGTCAAAGTCAAAGCAGAATCCGCTGCGGAAAAACCCACAGTCTTTGCCTTTGGTGAATACAGTTTAGATGAACATCAAAATTGGATTGTCGGCGTTGCTGCACGGTACAATCTATTTTCTGGCATCGACAAACAGAAAAATGTGCAAGCTGCGGAACTACAGCGCTACGCCTTAGAATTAACCACGCAACGCACTAAACAAGAAATTGAAAATGTGATTTATAAATCATATAGCGAACTTGAAACTGCGCAGCAAAGTCATGTTTTACTGCAACAAAACATGCAAGCAGCACAGGAAAACTTACGCATTCAAACCCTGTCCTTTAAAGAGGATATGGGCACCGCCACCCAAGTGATTGATGCGCAAAATACCATGACTGCACTCAGATCTGAAATGGCACTGAATGCCTATAAATATGTGATGTCCTTAGCCACCTTGTTGCAAAGTCACGGCAGCATTGCCGAGTTTCAAAGCTACGTCAATCAAAAAAATACGCAATATATTCGTTAACTTTAATGGGGAAATCACATGACTCAAGATCAAACACCACCTGATCAAGAACCAAAAGCCTCCTCATTAGAGGAGCCACATACAGAACAAGCTACACCCGAGACTTCGGACGTTGGAAGTACAATCGCACCAGAAACTGAGAGCACAGAATCAGTAAATGGTTTACCACCCTCCGAACCTGAAACATCAAAGCCTAAAATCGTGAAAATACTGGTGACGATTTTGATCATTCTGCTACTGGGATTGATTGCTTTTGGCTTATGGAAAAGCTATCAACCGAAGCTGGTCGAAATCCAAGGACGCGTGGAAGCCGAAACCATTCATGTCAGTACCAAAATTCCAAGCCGAATAGAAGAATTGTATGTGCATGACGGACAAAAAGTTAAAAAAGGTCAGCCGCTGATTCGCCTATATAGCCCAGAAATTGATGCGAAAAAACAACAAACCCTTGCCAGTTTACAATCTGCTCTCGCTTTGCAGTCAACTGCAGATCGGGGCTCACAGCAAGAGAACATTGATACCTTATATGCCAACTGGCAAGCCATGAAAGCCCAACAAGTTTTGGCTGAAACCACCTATCAACGTGGAGCAAAACTGTTTCAAGAGGGTGTCATTTCTCGCCAGCGCCGCGATGAAATGCAGGCAGCAGCGCAATCCGCTGCTCAACTGACGGAAGCGGCTTACCAACAATATGCACGCAGCAAACGTGGCAGCACCGCCGAACAAAAATCGACTGCGGATGCGCAAGTTGAAATTGCCAAAGCCGCAGTTGCCGAAGCCAATGCTCTAGAGGCCGAAACCAAATTATTTTCACCGGTCGATGGTACCATTTCTAAAACCTACGGCAAAGTCTCGGAACTGGTCGCGATGGGCGTTCCAGTGATGAGTATTATTTTAGATGATGAGATGTGGGTCAGCCTGAATGTGCGTGAAGACCAATATGCTCAAGTGTATCAAGCCAAAACCCTTGAAGGTTTTATTCCTGCCTTAAATAAAACGGCGCAATTTAAAATTAAAAGCATTGATGCTGAAGGTGAATTTGCCACCATCAAAACCACTCGTCAAACAGGTGGATATGATATTCGTAGTTTCAAATTGCATTTGACTCCAAGCGCGCCAATTGCTGACCTGAAAGTCGGAATGAGCGTGTTATTTAAAGTCAAAGAGCAATCCTGATGAGGGCTGGTCTTTGGCGTGAGCTGCGCTATTTAACGACGCATAAGTGGGACTTGTGCTTGGTGACACTCGCCCCGCTATTCGTAATTGTGCTGTTTAGCTGCATGTTTGCTCAAGGTAAACCTGAACATTTACCCATTGCGATTATTGATCAGGATCAAAGTAGCCTGAGTAGTAATATCGAGAAATATTTAGCCAACAATCAAAGCTTGTCGATTTACACCATCACACCTGATGTTAATCATGCCGAACGACTGCTCAATGAAACCAAAATTTGGGGCTATGTCCTGATTCCAGCAGGTGCGGAACAGCGACTGGTACAAGCCAAAGATGCTGAAATCGCTCTTTCATATAATCAAAGCTATTTTAGTGTCGGCAATTCGATTTCCTCTGCAATGCTCAGCAGTACCTTACAAGCTATGGCAGATTATTTAGGACAAAATTATTTAGAAAATAATCTGCCTTATTTAGAACTCCCCACACCGAATGTGAAAATTTCACCGCTCTATAACCCCAGTTTAAGTTATGAATTTTATTTAGAGCCTTTTGTGGTTCCCGCAGTTTTGCATTTGCTGTTGTGTTGTTGCGTCGCATTTGCAGTCGGTCAGGAGTTTCAATTTCATCAGGTACAGAACTGGCTGGGTGAGCAAAAAATTTGGGCTGCATTACTCAGTAAAATTTTGCTTTATGTCCTGATTTTTAGTGTCTGGACATGGCTGTGGATGTCCTGGCTTATTGAGGTGAGAGGCTGGTTCGTCGCAGGTCAACTGTGGTTGCTGCTATTCGCGCAATTTCTTTTTTATCTTGCCTACGCACTGCTCAGTGCCACTGTTGTTTTGGCTACCCAAAGTTTAGCCAAAACATTTGGCTTTTTGGCGGTATATGGCGGCTCATCTTTAAGTTTTGCAGGAGTGACTTTACCGTTAAATAATGCCCCCGTCTTTACCAAATTCTGGGCAAATATTATTCCCTACACGCCTTATGCCAAACTGCAAACTGAACAATGGGTGGTAGGTACTCCTATACAACAATCGCTGACTCCCCTACTGATTTTATTCGTCTATTGTGTGCTGTATGGGCTGACTGCTTATGCCATGCTGAAGCGACGTGCCCGAGAGGTACCAGCATGAAAAGATTTCAAGAATTTTTATACTATTATGCCAAAACCTTTCGTGACATTGCCAAAAATAGCTCGATTTTAACCACGATGATTTTGTCGGTATTGTTTTATAGCTTTTTCTATCCGACAGCCTACAAAGCCCAACATGCCGAAGCACTCCCGATTGTGATTGTGGATGAAGAACAAAGCACACTGACGGCCAGTATTATCAACGCGACGAGCAACAGCCCAAACATTCAAGTGCGTGCCGTCACGGGAAATTTTGCTGAAGCAGAAGCATTAGTCAAACAACAACGCGCTGATGGTATTTTGCTCTTGCCTGAAAATCTATCCAATAGTCTTCATCGCGGCGAAGTGGGTGGTGTTGGCTTATACTTAAGTGCAGCCTATTTTTTAAGAACCAAGCAGATTGGATTAGGCTTAGCGACCTCCATCGAAAATACATTAGCAGAACGTGCTGAGAAATTTGGACAGGTCTCACATTTTTCACCTGTGCTTTCGATTCATCAAATTCCTTTATTTAATACCCTTTCAGGTTATGGCAGTTATATTTTCCCTGCTATTGCACCATTAATTATTCATCAAACCATTGTTTTGGGCTTGTGCATGTTGGTCGCAGGTTATCGTAATACAGGTTGGCGAACGCAAAAAACTGAATTTTGGGGCTTATTTGCTGCAGTGCTGAGCATTGGTTGCTTAGGCTGCTTCTATTTATTCGGTTTTACTTTCTGGCTTTATGATTATCCTCGTGGAGGAAACTTCACTGGAATGCTCCTTGCGGTGCCAATCTATATCAGCTGTGTAATCGGGTTTAGTCTGGTTTTAGCCTCCTATTTGGATCTTCCTGAACGTGCAGGACATCTGATTGTTTTTACCTCGATTCCGCTGTTTTTACTTTCAGGTGCTGCATGGCCACATGCCGCAATGCCTGAATGGATGCAGTACTTAGGTTTAGCGTTACCCTCCACCCAAGGGATTCAAATGTTTATTCAACTCAATCAAATGGGAGTACCGACCTCCATGGTCGTACCGAAACTCATTTATTTGACGACCTTCGCTTCTGTTTTTTTGATGTGGGGTTATAGACGCTTAAAAAATTAAAGATATAAAATTAATCCAAATTTTATATCTATAATTGCGATTCAACTTAAAATCATCACGTGGCATCAGTAAACTCTAATACCTCTGCTTAATTGGTTGAGGCACCGAAAACTTTGACATCAAATTTACGAATTTTGTCGCTGCCTCCAGCCTGATCAAAGCCAACATCGTATTGAACTAAGTTCTTATTACCATAAGCATATTCATAACTCACCAAATACAGGCTGGGTTTGTCGCTTGATTTTTCAATGTATTTCGCTGCAATTTTCTTGTTAGTGATTTCTTGCTGTGGAATCGATTTAGCAAATTTCCGCATCTCATGTTCATGCACAATAAAATCTGCTTTTAATTCTGGTTCAAAATAAGTATAAAGCCGTTCAAAATCTGTAGATTTAAACGCAGCATAAGCTTGTTCTGCCGCTTGCTCCTGTGCTGCACTCGGATTTGGTAGTGCATCTTGTGCATTCTGACCCATTTTATCGCAACCCGCTAAAGCAAGCACACTGCTTAAAATCAGAGCTTTTACTTTCATTTTCAACCTTTACTCTCAGTTCATTGCCACAGTATATAAAAAATAAGCTGAATATATTAAGTTCGTTACAAAGCTCAATGAGATCTTCACTTCATAGTCGAATATGCAAGTAATCAGCACCTCTTCATTTTCAAAATAAAGAAAAGGACGCCTAAGCGTCCTTTTTCGATTTGGATTTACACTTATTCTTCTTCAGACTCGTTCAAATCTGATTCATTTTCAGTGTCATCTACAATCGTTTCTTCATCAACTAAGGTTTCATTCTCCATTGCTGATTCAACAGACTCAACAGTTTCGATTTCATCTTCTTCGACAGCATCAATCGCTTCTACACCCACCAATGTTTCATCATCACCTAAACGGATCAGACGCACACCTTGAGCATTACGACCTGTTTGTGCAACTTCTGAAGCACGTGTGCGCACTAAAGTACCACCATCAGAAATCAACATGAGCTCTTTGGTTTCATCAATCGCAACTGCACCCACCAACTCACCATTACGCTCCGAGGTCTTAATGGCAATCACGCCTTTACCACCACGTTTCTTGGTTGGGAAGTCATCTACTGGAGTACGTTTACCATAACCATTCGCAGAAGCACACAGCACTTCACCTGTTTCAGGTACAACAACTAAAGAGACTATACGGCTAATGAAGTTTGCATCAGTTGCATCGTCTTCATCTGACTCAACTTCTTCTGCTTCATCTTGAGCCGAGCCCATAGTGACACGCATACCACGCACACCTTTGGCTGAACGACCCATTGCACGCACATCAGTTTCAGCAAAACGAATCGCCTTACCTTCATTCGAGAACAACATAATTTGCTGTTCGCCATCGGTAATCGCAACACCAATCAAGGTATCTTCTTCGTTCAGCTCAATCGCACGTAAACCGTTAGAACGGACATTACTGAACTGTTCTAGTTCGACACGTTTCACAGTACCTGAAGCCGTTGCCATAAACACAAAGAAATTCTTACGTAGGTTTTCAGTCATTTCTGCAAATTCAGCGACAATTTCATCGTCCAAATCAATTGCAGAAAGTTCTACACCTAACTCTTTCAGCTGCTTACGCAATGCATCTGATAATTCATCAGCATCTTCTGCCAAACCATCAAACGACGCTTTTAAAGGCTCATAGTGGGCTTCGATCACGCTGTTTTCACGCAATTTCACCACATTGGCACGTACAAAAGCTTTAAAGTCCGCTAAACGGTCTTTAAATTTCTTCGGTGCATCAATCACAGGTAAAATTGCGGTGATGGTTTCATCTGCTTCGAGTGGCAACAAGTTCACCATTGGGCGACCTTTCGCACCACGTGACGCTTGTGGTACTTCAAACACTTTTAAGCGATACACTTTACCCACATTGGTAAAGCATAAAACGGTCGCATGGTTCGACGTCACAATCAGATGCTGAATGTAGTCATCTTCTTTCATCGATGTTGCAGATTTACCACGTCCACCACGACGCTGCGCCGCATAGTCAGACAATGGTTGCGTTTTTGCATAACCCGTTTGCGAAACTGTTAATACTACTTGCTCTTCAGGAATTAAATCTTCACGGCAGAAATCAATACGTGATTCTACAATTTCAGTACGTCGTGCATCGCCATATTGCTGAAGAATTAAAGCCAGCTCTTCTTTAATGACATTCATCAATAAATTGAAATCATTCAGAATTGCCGTTAACTCAGCAATTTGACCTAGAATTTCGGTATATTCAGCGTGAAGCTTGTCTTGCTCTAGGCCTGTTAAGCGGTGCAAACGTAATTCTAAAATCGCACCCACTTGTGTCGGAGACAAACGGTAAACTGAACCATCTAAACCAAATGGACGATTTGGATCTTCGCCTTCAATGACTTCTGGACGTACAGAAACTGAGCCTGCTTTTTCCAACAATGCAACCACACCACCCGCTGACCATTCACCTGCTTGTAAACGTTCACGCGCTTCAGCTGGATTGGCAGAAGTTTTGATGGTTTCGATGATGGCATCGATATTGGCTAAGGCAACGGTTAAACCTTCCAAGATATGACCACGTTCACGTGCTTTGCGCAATTCGAACATGGTACGGCGTGTTACCACTTCTTGACGGTGACGAATAAATGCCGCAATGATATCTTTTAGATTCATTAACTTCGGCTGTCCGTTGTCCAGACACACCATGTTAATGCTGAAAGAGTTCTCAAGCTGTGTATTCAAGAACAGGTTGTTGACCACAACTTCTGCATTTTCACCACGTTTTAAATCAATGGCGATACGCATCCCTTCTTTATCAGATTCGTCGCGTAGTTCAGAAATACCTTCAAGTTTCTTTTCTTTCACCAATTCAGCGATACGCTCAATGGTTTTCGCTTTGTTGACTTGATATGGAATTTCAGTGAAGACAATCGTGGTACGACCGGTTTTTTCATCTTCTTCAAAATGGTATTTACCACGAAGATGTAAACGACCTTTACCGGTACGGTAAGCATCTACAATGCCTGATTTACCGTAAATAATGCCGCCTGTCGGGAAGTCTGGGCCCGAAATATGCTGCATTAAACCTTCAATCGTGATGTTCGGGTTTTCAGCATAAGCCAAGCAGGCATTCACAACTTCGGTCATGTTGTGCGGCGCCATGTTGGTCGCCATACCCACAGCAATACCCGTGGTGCCGTTAATCAACAAGTTTGGAATACGCGTCGGCATCACTTGCGGAATGCGTTCAGAACCGTCGTAGTTGTCTTCCCAATCCACGGTATCTTTTTCTAGATCCGCTAAAATTTCATGGGTCAGCTTTTGCATACGGACTTCGGTATAACGCATTGCTGCCGCGCTATCGCCATCGACAGAACCGAAGTTACCTTGACCATCTACAAGCATATAACGCAAACTAAAATCCTGCGCCATACGAACAATCGTTTCATAAACAGCAAAATCACCATGTGGGTGATATTTACCGATTACGTCACCGACAACACGGGCAGACTTTTTGTATGCTTTGTTGTAGTCATTACCCAATTCGTGCATTGCATAAAGCACACGACGATGAACAGGTTTTAGACCATCTCGTACATCCGGTAAAGCGCGCGATACAATCACGCTCATTGCATAATCCAAATACGAGTGCTTGAGTTCATCCTCAATGGCAATCGGTCTAATTTCCGATACGCTCATGCATACTCCTTGTTATACAAGCAAAGCAGGAATTCTGCCCGCATTTATATATCTTAAATCTTGCAAAAATTTAACCCAGAAAACTGAGCTAAAAAACTAAAATACAGCCGCGAATTTTAGCATATTTTATGCCTTTTAGGTGCGGATTTAGATGAGTTAATTTCGTTTGTTTTCCTTTATTTATCGGCTTTTTTTTAAACACTTTCTGCACAATATTTAAGTTGAAATATGTGCTTTTTCCAACGTCGTTCAATCACACACCAAACTCAAATTAAACTCTTGTTTTTATTATATTATTTACAATTTCAAGCTTCTACAGATATAGCTTAGCCTTTCTAGTTAACAAAACATATGCGTAACTTTCGTCCTGTTTCCATCCTTTCATCCTCTAATTCACATGTATCCAATAAAATTGAGGCAAAAAAAACGCCCTTTTCGGGGCGTTTTTAGAACAATTGTTCAGAAATTAGATTTTAGACACTAATTCAGGAACAACAGTGTTCAAGTCACCCACTAACCAGTAGTCAGCAACTGCATTGATTGGCGCTTCTTCGTCTTTGTTGATCGCAACGATCACTTTAGAATCTTTCATACCCGCCAAGTGCTGAATCGCACCAGAGATACCTACAGCGATATAAAGGTCAGGCGCAACGATTTTACCTGTTTGACCAACTTGCATGTCGTTAGGAACGAAGCCAGCATCTACCGCAGCACGCGAAGCACCTTGAGCAGCACCAAGCTTGTCTGCTAATGGATCAAGTACTTTGTGATAGTTCTCACCAGAACCTACACCACGACCACCAGAAACAACAATACGTGCAGCTGTTAATTCAGGACGTTCAGATTTCACGATCTCTTCAGCAACAAACTTAGAGATACCTGCATCTTTTGCTTCGCTTACCGCTTCAACCGCAGCAGCACCGCCTTCAGCAGCAACAGGGTCAAACGCTGTACCACGTACTGTAGCTACGACAATTGCTTCTTCAGATTGAACAGTAGCAATCGCGTTACCTGCATAGATTGGACGCTTGAATGTGTTTGCAGATTCAACAGCAATGATGTCTGTGATCATGCTGACATCAAGAAGTGCAGCAACACGTGGAAGAATGTTCTTACCCGTAGTTGTAGAAGCAGCCAATACGTGCTTGAAGCCACCTTTAGCAACGTCAGCAACTAAAGCTGCAACGTTTTCAGCCAATTGGTTTGCATAAGCAGCATTGTCAGCAAGTAATACTTTGCTTACACCAGCAACTTTAGCCGCAGCGTCAGCCACTGCTTGCGCGCCTGAACCTGCTACCAATACAGTGATATCACCACCGATTTTTTGTGCCGCAGCAACAACGTTTAAAGTTGCACCGTTAAGTGTCTTGTTGTCGTGCTCAGCGATTACTAAAATACTCATGATTTTATCCTTCTGTATTAGATCACTTTCGCTTCGTTTTTCAATTTTTCAACAAGCTCATCAACAGATTTCACTTGTACGCCAGCTTTACGGTCAGCAGGTGGTTCAACTTTAACTGTTTTAAGTTTAGTTGCTGCAGTAACACCGAAATCAGCAGGTGACTTAGTATCAAGCGGTTTTTTACGCGCTTTCATGATGTTTGGAAGAGCAGCATAACGTGGCTCGTTCAAACGTAAGTCAGTGGTGATGATTGCTGGAAGTGACAATTCAACAGTTTGTAAACCGCCATCAACTTCACGCGTCACTTGTACTTTGTCGCCATCAACTTTAACTTCTGATGCGAAAGTACCTTGACCTGCACCGAGAAGTGCACCAAGCATTTGACCAACTTGGTTAGAGTCGTCATCAATGGCTTGTTTACCAAGAAGGATTAATTGTGGTTGTTCAGCTTCAACAACACCTTTCAGGATTTTAGCAACTTCCAAAGCACCAAGTTGGCTGTCATCAGCTTCAACCAAGATACCGCGGTCAGCGCCAAGTGCCATTGCAGAACGAATTTGTTCTTGAGCTTCTTTAGGACCAATAGAAACAACAACGATTTCTGAAACAGTTCCTTTTTCTTTTAAGCGAACCGCTTCTTCCACTGCGATTTCACAGAATGGGTTAATTGACATCTTAACGTTAGTAAGGTCTACCCCACTATTGTCCGGTTTAACGCGAACTTTAACGTTGGCATCAACCACACGTTTTACAGCAACAAGAGCCTTCATGTAATCCTCGGCTGTTTTAGCAAAAGTAAATGTTGAGAAAAGTTAGATTAACTCTTCACTTAAAATTTTTTAGGTGTCCTATCTTGCAATGCGTATGGCATTTCGGTCAAGTCACAATTGCCGAATCGGCTGTAAAAATGCGTAAAAATGGCTGAACGTCGCGTTCAAAGTTTTATTTGCATACATTTCAATTCTAAAATAGCCTGACAAGTGTATTAATTTTAAACATTGATTTTTATTATTTTTTTACTTTATTTACTACATAATTTTTTCTGATCAATTGCTGGAAATTCGGCTTGATCTGTTGACTCAAGCCAGCCAGAAGGACTGCACAATGAAACAAATGACTTGTCAGTTTTGACAGAAACTTATTCCTGATTAAAATTTTATCCCCCTGCTATATCAAAGTAGCAGATCATTCCAACTGATTGCACCATTAGGGTAAATATCTACTTTAGAGAATACAAAAAAAGCATGCCAATCAAGAGCATGCTTTTTAATTTCAATTAATTGGCAATCAGCCAAGTGGCAGCCAGCATCAGTAAACCACCCGAACCAGCATCAATCCATTTTTGTTTTTTGGCATCTAGCTGTGCATTTGCGGTAATTTTAGCAATGACCATACTTAATCCACTATACACCACCAAACATAAGCCAATAAAAATAGACGATAAAATCAGACCTTGAGTGACCGTGTTTTCGGCCTGTCGAATAAATTGAGGCAAAATAGCAAAATAAATCAGCATGCCTTTTGGGTTCAGTAAAGCCGTTAAAAAGCCTTTCGTAATTGGACTACCCGCAGCTGCTTTAGGTACATGCAAAGTTTTGGTATTCAATACCGACTTTAACAAGCTAAACGCCAGATACAGAAGATAGGCAATCCCCAACCAACGTATAGTTTCAAACAGCACGGGAAAAGAAACAAGAATGGCGGCAATACCAACGGCAACCAAAACCGAATGCACCACATAGCCCATGCATACACCAAGCGTCGCCATCATGCCTGCTTTTACGCCTTTCGCCATCACTTGCGAAAATATAAACAACATGTCGGGCCCTGGGGTAAACACCAGAGGTAAAACAGTCAGCGCAAACAATAAATAAACAGACATATCCTTTTCCCTTCCGAATAGACTGAAAGTGAAAATTAGTATCTGCGAATTTATACAAAATAGGATTGCAAATATTCTATAATTAGATTTAATTTTCGAATTTAATTCTATTTTATGAAATCATCTTCCAAGAATATTTTAATCAAGCTTGATCGTATTGATAAAAGTATCATTCGTGCTTTGCAACAGAATGGCCGGATTCAAAATAATGATTTAGCCAAAGAAGTTGGTCTATCGCCATCTTCCTGCCTACGTCGAGTCAAATTGCTGGAAGAAGCGGGTGTGATTCAGAATTACACTACTGTGGTTGATCCACAGAAAATTGGTTTCCAACTGATTTTATTCTCACGCATTTGGTTGGTTGGACAAGATGCCGAAACCATTGATCGTTTCATTGAAGCCATGAAAGAACTACCGCAAGTGATGGAGTGCTATATTATTTTGGGTGAATGCGATGCCATGCTAAAAGTGGTCGTGCCCGACCTAGAAAGTTACCGCAAATTTCAGTCAACGCATTTGACCAAGAAAAATGGTATCACCAGTGTCAAAACCGATTTACCCAGTCAAATTATTAAACAAAGTTTTCAACTGCCGCTGGAAGATTTATAAAAATTTTATGCCAATACAACTCGAAAGTAAGCGCTTGATCTTAAGACCGTGGCAAGAAACGGATCGCTTGCCCTTTTATCAACTCAATGCTGATCCTGCTGTGATGCGCTATTTTCCAAATTGTTTGTCGCAAACCGAAAGCGATCAATTGCTGGATAAGTTTCAAGCATTGATTGAACTGCAAGGTTGGGGATTTTGGGCGGTCGAATTAAAAAATGAACAGCGTTTGATCGGTATGACGGGATTGCATCATCAGCCCGATCAATTTAACTTTTCACCTTGTACTGAAATAGGTTGGCGTTTTGACAAAAACTATTGGGGACAAGGCTATGCGACAGAAGCAGCACAATTGGCTTTGAATCTTGCGTTTCAAACTTTGCAGCTTAAAGAAGTTGTGGCTTTTACAGCGGCGATTAACCATGCTTCAGTAGCAGTCATGCAACGTCTAGGTATGTTGTATCGACAAGAATTTCTGCACCCTGCACTTACAGTGGACAGTATTTTGCAAAAGCATGTGCTGTATGCCATTCAGCAAGCCGAATTTCTCTCAAATATGCGCATTGCCTAAAAAGTCTCGATGTACATGACTCAATTCAATCAGTTCATAATCTGATAAATCAAAAATTTCCCACACCGATTGAAAGTCATCCGTCGTATCCATAATTGGAATATAGCTTGCAGAGACATTCCACGTGGTGCCATCCCAGACATAACACTTACGCGTATCCTGCTGCATCGCTTGTACCATACCAGAAGTATTAATGCCTTCAATCACCGAGTTTTCAGGCAACAAAGGTTGCACCTCAGGTAAGCAATACTCAATAAAATGTTTAATCTGGCGCAAACCATAGCCTGCAAAAATATCCTTTTGCACTTTATTTAGCTGATCATATTTTTCTTGTATGTTTAAAATCATGGTTTGCAATCCTCTTTCCATTTCGCTGTCCAAATCGCATTGGGTACTGACCTTCCTGTACCACATACTAAGCGACACTTATACTGCATCTTTGACTTTTTTATTATTCTACAATAGTACAAATATGTTCCTTTCATAGCTGTTACCCTTGAGTGGAGCAAGTTCCGTACCAAATAAAAAACATTCATCGGAATGATGGGCTTATATCTACACGGAAATTGTTACTGTTTCTTGAATTGGGCACGTGGATGCGCTTGATCATAGACATTGGCCAGTCGATCAAAATCGACATGGGTATAAATCTGGGTCGTGGTTAAATTGCTATGTCCCAACATCTCCTGCACCGCTCTTAAATCACCACTATTCGACAGCATATGACTGGCAAAACAATGTCTGAGCAAGTGCGGATGCAAATCTACACTGACACCTGCACGTTGTGCCTGAAACTTGACCCGATTTTCAATTTGTCGCGCCCCGAGGGGATTACCTTTACGGCTAATAAACACCTGTGCATCAGGCACAAAATCGCCATTCCATAGCGGATATAACTTAAGCCACTGCATTAATGCCAATTTGGCTTTGGAACCAAAAGGCACAACACGGGTTTTATTACCCTTACCTGTAATGCGTAATAATTGACGATTAAAATCAATGTCCTTAATTTTTAGGCTTTTTACTTCTGCAAGTCGCAAGCCACTGGAATACAGCAATTCCAGAATGGCTTTATCACGCAGCCATAATTCCTGATCCGATTCCTTTTCGGGCTCTGCTTGATCTAAAATCTGCTGGATGGTTTCAATATCGACCATACCAGGCAATGGTCGTGGTTGACGTTTTAACTGAAAATCATCGGAAGGGTTAAATTCAAGATACTGCCCTTCTTGTGCCCATTTCATAAATTGGCGTATGGCGGACAATAGCCGCTGCAAACTACTGGAACTGAGTTGCTGCTGTTCGACTTTGACTGCTAAATATTCACGTAGATCCGCTGTTTCTACATCCTGCAAAAGTAACTTTTTCTGTTCGCAAAACTGTAAAAAATCCCCCACATCACGCTCATAAGCCAATAAGGTGAGTTTGGACTGATTTTGTATTTCTCGTGCTTTCAGCCACATGACCAATAATTGTTGGGGTTCCGCAGACATAATACCCATCCTAAATCTTCACCAATCCATTGAACTGGGTTAAATACTGCTGAATGTGGACTGCAACGTCTTTAGCATATTGTTCTGCAAAAGCATGATCACCACCTTGTATGATATGTAGTTCAGCTTGCGAAAGTTTGTGCTGCAAAGCTTGACCGACTGCAACAGGGCTAATCGGATCCTGATCTCCCCATAACAACATCACTGGCATGTTAATTTTTTCAAGTTGCGGAGCTAGATCGATTTGAGCACTCACAAACCAGTCTGGATAATGTAAATACTGTTGTTGATAAGCACTACGCCAATCCTGTACCTGAAACCCAGATAAATCGATTCCACCTGAAGTCGCCAATAAGACCAACCCTTTGACCAAATCTGGACGTGCTAAAGCAGCTTGTACTGCAAAAATTCCACCCATCGACTGGGCAATCAAAATACATTCCAACTGGATCTGCTGCAAAACATAATCGGACATACTGGCAAAATCGACAACCGATGGCTGACTGGGTTCATCGCCAAAATCAGGGTAAGCAATCACGTGTTTATCTGTATAGTCAGGCAGAAGTTGAATCAAGGGATTCCAGAATGCTGTATTGCCCGAAGCACCAGGCAGAAAAATAAGTGTTGGCATGTATTTCAATTCATGGTTTTGATCTTTTTATGCAGCATAGCTGATTTTTAGCCATAAAAAAGCACCATCTTTCAGACAGTGCTTTTTTATATGAGCGAAGACTTAGCCTTGGAAATAACGGAGATCAATGCGTCCTTCATAGACATTGGCCGTTGGACCTGTCATCCACACCACATCACCATCTCGCCATTCAATTTGCAATTTTCCGCCCGCAAGCTCAATTTCAACCTGATTGGCCAATAAGCCACGGCGCATACCTGACACAGCAGCAGCACATGCTCCTGTACCACAAGCCAAAGTTTCACCCACACCACGCTCAAACACGCGTAAACGCGCATGCTTTTCATCAATGATTTGCATGAAACCCGCATTGACTCGTGCAGGGAAACGCGCGTGTGATTCAACTTGAGGTCCTATCGTAGCGACATCCGCAGTGATCACGTCAGGTACAATGGTCACCGCATGCGGATTACCCATATTCACCACATCAATTGTAAGCTGCTGTTGATTGGCTAATTCGAGGTCATACAAGTTTTCCGGCTCGTCTGCCAAGAAAGGAATTTCTTGTGGCAAAAACTTCGGATAACCCATATTAACGCGTACCCAGCCATTCGGACCCAGTTCAGGTTCAACAATACCCGCTTTGGTTTGCACTTTAATTTTGGTTTTAGTCGTCAGTTGGCGCTCATGTACAAA
The DNA here is from genome assembly GCF_054112845.1 of Acinetobacter sp. NigerLNRRAM0016. NCBI lineage: Bacteria > Pseudomonadati > Pseudomonadota > Gammaproteobacteria > Moraxellales > Moraxellaceae > Acinetobacter > Acinetobacter sp. NigerLNRRAM0016. Next base: position 17,403 of record NZ_JBSYVT010000011.1, on the reverse strand, counting down.
GCGTGCAAAACAACGCACTCCATTACCACATTGCTCAACTTCAGAACCGTCGGCATTAAAAATACGATATTTAAAATCTGCTTCAGGCACATCAGGTGGTTCAACAATCAGTAACTGGTCGAAACCAATACCAAAATGACGGTCAGCAAGACGTTGAATCGTCAGCGCATCTAAATAAGCACGCTGACTAATCAAATCAATTACCATGAAGTCATTGCCTAGACCATGCATTTTAGTAAATTCTAAAAACATTCTGAGTGACTCCTTAAGGTAACAAACGCTCTTTTTCCCACAGGGATTCTACAGTTTCACGCTCACGAATCAGATGTGACTCAGCAGCATCCACCATCACTTCAGCGGCACGTCCACGCGTGTTGTAGTTTGAACTCATGACAAAACCGTAGGCACCCGCACCCAAGACGGCCAAGGTGTCATTTTCACGTAACGCTAAATCACGTTCTTTACCTAAGAAATCGCCAGTTTCGCAAATGGCACCGACCACATCCCACTGTAAAGTTTCTACATCTGTACGCGGCGTCACAGGTTGAATATCCATCCACGCTTCATACAAAGCAGGACGAATCAAATCATTCATTGCCGCATCGATAATGGCAAAGTTACGGTGATTGGTCGGTTTTAATAAATCGACTTTGGTCACCAGTACACCTGCATTGGCAGAAATACTACGACCTGGTTCCATATACACTTTTAAACCTAACTTTTCTAAAGCAGGTTTCATTGCATTGGCATATTCTTCTACAGTCGGTGGGACTTCATCTTTATAGGTCACTCCCAAACCGCCACCAATATCGATGTGCTTGAGTTGGATACCTAAATCTTTTAACTGTTCGATCATCAGCATGACGCGATCTAAAGCATCGACAAAAGGTTTGGTTTCGGTCAATTGTGAACCGATATGACAGTCTATCCCGACAATCTCTAAATTCGGCAAACTCGCTGCATATTGATAAGTTTCAAATACAGTGTCCGACGGAATACCAAATTTGTTTTCTTTTAAGCCTGTCGAAATATAAGGATGTGTTTTCGCATCCACATCTGGATTCACGCGTAAAGAAATCGGCGCTTTTTTATCTAAAGCCGCTGCCACTTTCTGAATCCGATCTAATTCCGCATGAGATTCAACATTGAAGCAAGCAATACCGACTTCTAAAGACTTTTGAATATCCGCTTCAGTTTTGCCTAAACCTGAAAACACCACTTTAGACGCATCACCGCCAGCAGCCAGAACACGTGCCAATTCACCACCGCTGACGATATCAAAACCGCAACCTAACTTGGCTAACACATTGAGTACCGCGATATTTGAGTTCGACTTTACCGCAAAACAAATTTGATGATCGATAAAATCAAACGCACGATCCATATCTAAAAAATGCTTTTCAAAAGTTGCTTTTGAATACACATACAGTGGCGTGCCATATTGCTCTGCAAGCTGTTCTAGGGAACACTGCTCTGCGTGCAATACCCCATTAATGCGGGTAAAACTCATGAAGATGTCCTTTCAGTGACAAGTTAAGGTGTAGAGGTTTTCGATTCGGTAGTCGCCTGTTGGTCGGCTGGTTCAGTCGTTTGGACTCGTTCAGTTTTTTGACCAGACTCTACGTTTGGATATAACAAATATTTTGCACGTTTGTCATAATTTGGATCGCTTGGTAATTGTAATGCTCCCGATTGACCACAACCGATTAATGAAGATCCCAATACCAATACACTTATGCAGCAAATGACGCGACGCATCTGACCACCTATCTCAAATTTTAACGAAGTATAACCCGATCAACGCGTTGACCAAAGCATTAAACGCTAGAGATTATCGCCAGACATAAAAAAACGCCAGTATTGAACTGACGTTTTAACATACAACAAAAGATTATTTATATTTCGGCTTGTAGAAACCAAAATAACCAATCGCAAGAATAATCAACCAGATTGGGCTGACCATTAATGCCTTCATGGTATCCGGCTCTAATGACAATACGTAAATCATACCGACAAAGAAGATAATCCCGACCCAACAGGTAAAAGGTCCACCTGGTAATTTAAAGGTCGATTTGGCATGTAACTCTGGGCGAGTTTTGTAATACACCAAATAGCTCCACAAAATGATCAACCAAACCAAGATAAATAGAATGGTGGAAAGCGTGGTCGCTAAAGTAAAAGCTTCTACCGTATTCGGTACAAAATATTGTAATGCCGCGCCTGCCAGTAAACAGATTGCTGAGAAATACAAGGCATTTGCTGGAACAGCACGCTTGTTCAAATGACCAAACGCTTGTGGACCTTGTTTCTCACGTGACAAACCGAACAACATACGGCTGGTCGAGAATACACCACTGTTCATGGAAGACATGACCGAAGACAGCACCACCAAGTTCATGATAATCGCTGCTGCCGCAATACCCGCTTGGCTGAACAAGTTTACGAATGGGCTCACGTCTGGATTAATCTTATTCCATGGTGTAACTGACATCACGATGATGAGTGCGAACACATAGAAAATGATGATCCGGATTGGAATCGAATTGACGGCTTTGGGTAAGTTACGCTCAGGGTCTTTGGTTTCAGCAGCCGTTGTTCCTACCAATTCCACCCCAACAAAGGCAAAAATGGCAATCTGGAAGCCTGCCAAGAAGCCTTCCATGCCCGTCGGGAACATACCGCCATTTGCCCATAAATGGGTAAATGATGCAACTTCGCCCGATGTCGAGGTAAAGCCTGTGAAAATCATCCACAGACCAACCACAATCAACACCACAATTGCAATGATTTTGACCAGCGCAAACCAGAATTCAAGCTCACCAAACAGTTTTACCGTCATGAGGTTCAAACCCATGATGAACACAATAGCAGCAACACTGATCATTGCCCCTTCAATAGGGCTAAACGGCAGTCCATTATTGAAGAACTGTAAGTAGTAGATAATGGCAGACAAGTCCGCAATACCAATGGTGATCCAACACAACCAGTAGGTCCAACCCACAAAATAGCCCGCCCAAGGACCAATCAGGTCCGTGGAAAAATCAATAAATGACTTATATTTCAGGTTGGATAATAGTAATTCGCCCAATGCACGCATGACGAAGAACACCATTAAACCAATGATCATGTAGATGAATAAGATCGAGGGACCCGCCAAACTAATGGTTTTCCCCGAGCCCATAAATAAACCTGTACCAATTGCCCCACCAATGGCAATCAGTTGTAGATGTCGATTCGACAAACTACGATGAAGTTCGCCCTGTGCGGCTGACTCATTCGAGTTTTGATTTAACATCGTGATAGAAACTCTCTATTAATCCTTTAAGATTTTTTAACCAAATTAATCCAAATTACACATTTGCACTATTTTTAAGCATGCCTTCGCTATGTAAGTTTTTGGGTCAATCTAAGCTAAACAACTTTATCTGTATCGTTCAGCATTCACGCCTCATACAATTAGCGCCGATAATACGCACAAGATTGGAGCAATACAATGCACTTTTTTGACACACCAGTTCTTATAAATCCCAAGCATTAAAATAAAGAAAGCAGCCATTTCGGCTGCTTTCTTAAGTTTTACTAAATGCTAGTATGGAAACTTTCTATTGTTTGTTCTGTTGTTTCTTTAAACGTTCTTCCCAGTAAGTCGCATTACGAATGCCCAATTTAACAGGATCAAAGGTAAACTGCTTAACACCTTCTTTTTGTTGACGTTCATAATCTTTCAATGCCTTCATGGTTGGCTTCCAAACAAAGTAGGTCAAGATAATACCGATAATGTTGATCCAAGCCATTAAGCCCACGCCAATATCACCCACGCCCCAGATATAACCCGTTGCACTGATTACACCGTATGCTACTGAAATCATGATGAAACATTTAGTGATGAACAATAATGACGGTGTTTTGGTGATATAGCTTAAATACGCAATATTGGTTTCAGCAATGTAGTAGTAGGCAACAATCGTGGTGAAAGCGAAGAAGAAGACCGCTAAAGCCACGAAGATTTGACCAAAGCCACCAAACACCGTGCTGACTGCCATTTGAGTAAATGCAGGAGAACCAATTTCAACCGTTGCTGCCACGTTTTGAACAATAAATTGACCCGCTTCTAAAGTACCCTGAACGTTATACATGCCTGTGATAAGAATCATGAATGCTGTAGCAGAGCAGACGAATAAGGTATCTACATAAACCGAGAATGCTTGAACAAAACCTTGTTGAGCAGGATGTTCTACTTCTGCTGCTGCTGCTGCATGCGGACCTGTACCCTGACCCGCTTCGTTAGAGTAAACACCACGTTTTACCCCCCAACCAATTGCCGCACCAATACCTGCCATTGGCGTGAACGCATCAGCAAAGATCAGTTTAATTACACCAGGAAGCTCATGAATGTTAATCACAACGATTACAATCGACATGAGGATATAACCTGCCGCCATAAATGGAACGACAAATTCAGCAAAGCGCGCAATACGCTTAATACCACCAAAAATAATGATGGCCAATAAAGTCAGAATCACCACTAAAGCGAGTAACTTGTATGCACCTAAGTTACCAAAAATAATGGTACCTTCACCTGTGATTTGGGTAAATGCATTACCCACGGCATTGGCTTGAATCCCCGGTAGGAATAAACCACAAGAGATAATTGCCGCAATCGCAAATAGAATACCTAACCAACGTTGACCTAAACCTCTATCGAAATAGAATGCGGGTCCACCGCGGTATTGACCTTGATATTCAACTTTATAAATTTGACCTAGGGTAGATTCAACATATGCAGTACTGGCACCCAAAAATGCCACTACCCACATCCAAAATACTGCACCAGGACCACCAAAACCAATTGCAGCAGCAACACCCGCAATGTTACCTACACCAACACGACCTGAAAGGGAAACTGCTAACGCTTGGAACGATGAAATCCCTTGCTCTGAGGATGAACCACTAAATAATAATCTTGCCATCTCTTTCATTTGGCGCACTTGCACAAAGCGCGTCAAAATAGAGAAGAATAAACCTGCCCCCAAACATAGATAAATTAGAGCCTTGCTCCAAATAATACCATTTACCCAATCAACAATTTCTGCTGCACTCATAGACATCAACCTTTTATATAATTTGAAAATGTAGCAACCGCTTTATTTTCATTTGTCTGAGCATGAGCAATATCTATGCCATTCAAGATCTGTGTCATGACAAGAAATGTACAAATGCTCAAACACCTTCCTTGGAAAAAGTGAACTGAACGAATATCTTGACTCAAAAACACACTGTTTCTTACTTGTAAAAGTCTTAGATCATGTTATTTTTCTGAGCACTTCCCTTTAACCAGTAAATTACGACAAACAGCTTTGCTTCTTATTCCTTAAGAATTACACCAACTGTATTAAGTAGTTTTCGTAATCACTATTTTTATCTAATTTACAGATTATTTTCAATTTTATTTATGGCAAAAATTAAAACTGTATATCGCTGCGAACAATGTGGCGCTGACCATTCCAAATGGGCTGGACAATGTTCCGAATGCGGAGAATGGAATAGTCTGGTTGAAGTACGAATGGAACCTGCCATCACGCACCGCGCTCAACCGAAAATGGGCGGCGGTTATGCAGGACAAGCCGCGAGTGTAACCACCTTAAATCAAGTATCTGTTTCACATGAAACTCGCCTCGCCACAGGTATTGGTGAATTTGACCGTGTACTGGGTGGCGGTTTAGTGACAGGCTCTGTCGTCTTGATTGGGGGTGACCCTGGGATTGGTAAATCGACCATCCTTTTACAAACCGCAACCTATATGGCGGCTGCCAAAAGTTCAGCCCTCTATGTAACCGGTGAAGAATCCTTATCTCAGGTCGCACTCCGTGCACAGCGCCTAGATTTGCCAACCGATCAACTTAAAGTCATGGCTGAAACCTGTGTAGAGCGAATTTGTGAGGTATTGGCACATGAACGCCCAGCCGTTGCCATTCTCGACTCCATTCAAACCCTGTACACGGAAACTCTGCAATCTGCCCCAGGCGGTGTCTCACAAATTCGTGAATCTGCCGCCTTACTGACTCGTTTTGCAAAAAACAGCGGGACTGCACTGTTTATTGTAGGTCATGTCACTAAAGAAGGTGCACTTGCAGGACCACGTGTGCTTGAACACATGGTCGACTGCGTACTGTATTTTGAAGGTCAATCTGACTCGCGTTATCGCATGATTCGTGCAGTCAAAAACCGTTTTGGTGCAGTCAATGAACTCGGTGTGTTTGGCATGACCGATAAAGGCTTACGTGAAGTAGCGAATCCTTCTGCCATTTTCCTGAGTCGTTATGATGAAGCCATACCAGGTTCTATCGTGATGATTAGCCGTGAAGGCACACGACCATTGTTAGTCGAAGTCCAAGCCTTGGTGGATGATGCACATGGACAACCGCGCCGCGTTGCATTAGGCTTAGAACAAAATCGTTTAAACATGCTACTCGCCGTGATGCATCGCCATGGTGGGGTGCAAACCTCTGGACAAGACGTCTATGTAAACGTGGTGGGTGGTTTAAAAATTACCGAAACAGGCTCTGACTTGGCTGTCCTTTTGGCTTGTGCTTCCAGTTTAAGGGGCAAAGCCTTACCACAACAATTGGCGGTTTTTGGTGAAGTTGGTCTGTCAGGTGAAATTCGTCCTGTGCCAAATGGTCAAGAACGCTTAAAAGAAGCCATTAAACATGGTTTTAAATACATTATTGTGCCGCGTGCCAATGCACCACAAAAAGCAATTGCAGGCGTACAAATTATTGCGGTTGCCCGATTACATGAAGCTCTTACCGAAGCCATGAATCTTGCAGAGTAATTTAACTGGCTGTTCAAATTTAACTGTGCAAAATTAAACAAAAAAATTGCTTTTTCTTATTGAAAAAAGTGACAAATGCCTGCATAAATACAGGGCTATTTATCATTTTTATAGGAAAATTGAATGGAAGTTCGACAGCGTAGTTTAGTTGCAGGTATTTTAGCAGCGATGTTATTGGTTGCACCTTTGGCCGAAGCTAAACGTGCAGGTGGTGGTAAAAGTCATGGCATGAGCCGTTCAGCGACACCAACACAGTCTTATCAACAACCTCGTCAAGCTACACCTGCTCAACAACCTGTTGCCCCTGCAACTGCACCACAAAAATCTGGTCCAGGTGTAGGTAGTATGGTTGCTGCGGGTGTTGCAGGTGCTGCCGTAGGTGCAGTTGCTGCAAATGCGCTTGCAGATGACCGCCCAGCGAGCCGAGCTGAAGCCGTCCAAGAAGAAAAAGGCGGAATTCCAGGCTGGATCTGGATTCTTCTCGCTGCTGCTGTTGCCTTCTTCATTTTCCGCAAGATGGGCGCAAAAAAAAAACTAACATCCACTAACCCGTATGCACCAAATCATGGTGGTCAAGCAGCATCGCCATTTGGTCAAGCACCTGCAGCACCGCGTGCATCAACAGACAATACCAATATTTTTGGTCAATCTGTAGGTGGCGGTGCCGCAACTCAAGCACCTGTGAATAACGCGCCATTCGGTGCTGCCTATACCAACAGTGGCAATCAACTGCCTGATGGTACTGAGCCAGCCGCTTTCTTACGTATTGCACGTCAACGCTTTAATCATATTCAATCAATGAATACTGCGAGCAATATTGAAGAAATTCGTCGTTATTTAACCCCAGACTTATACCAGTCGATGTATAACGACATTATGGCGAACCGCGATCAAGATGTTGCTGAGTTTTCTAACTTGAATGCCATGGTGATAGATTCTGCGACTGAAAATGGTCAATATGTGGTGAGTGTGCGCTTTACAGGTACAGTGAGTGAAGACCTGAACAGTTTGCCGCAGCCATTTGCTGAAATTTGGCATTTTGTTAAACCTGCAGGTCCTAACCAAGACTGGTTGGTTGCAGGTATTCAACAAGCTTAATCATTAAATTTCATAAAAACAGCGACTTCGGTCGCTGTTTTTATTTGTCATCGAATCAGGCTAATATCAAATCAAGAATATGAATAAAAGCTCTTTCTCGCTGAGATAAAGCAACAAATTACAGGATCTCTATATGCAATCTCTCGTTTGTTATAAAACCCTTCCCGTTTGGAAGTACGACAGCATTCCCACCACCTTTCAGCAAGCTCACAATACCAAACAAGGAACTTGGGCAAAACTCCATATTTTGAAAGGTGAACTCGACTTTGCCATGCTAAGTGAACAGGGTAAGGTCATATCAAATCATCATTTTAACGTGGTCGAGCAGCCCCCTTTAATTGAACCTCAAGCTTGGCATCGTATCGTGGCATTTAGTGATGATATTGAATGCCAGCTCAGCTTCTATTGCCAAGCCGATCAATTGTTCACCCAGAAATATCAACTCACTCCGACCCATTCAGAAATTTTAGCCGCTCAACCGTATTTGCAGGGTGGAAATGCACTGGATGTGGGCTGTGGTTCAGGGCGGAATGCCCTATTCTTAAGTCAACATGGCTTTGAAGTGGATGCATGGGATGTGAATGCGCAAAGCCTGCAACGCTTAGAACAAATTATTCAGGCTGAGCAAATCACCCATATTCATACCCAACTGCGGGATTTGAATCTAAATCAACAGATTGAAGATCAATACGATTTCATCTATTGCACCGTCGTGATGATGTTCTTACAAGCAAATACTGTCTCACCGCTGATTGCACAGATGCAACAAGCCACCAAATCAGGCGGATTTAACTTGATTGTCTGTGCGATGGACAGTGAAGATTATCCTGTCCAGCCCGACTTCCCTTTCAGCTTCAAAGCGGGCGAGTTAAATGCACTTTATCAAGACTGGACGATCCTCAAATATAATGAAAATGTCGGTGAGCTGCACCGTACCGATGAACATGGACAACGTATTAAACAACGCTTTGCCACGCTGTTTGCACAAAAGAAATGAGGCTTAAATATGAATTTTAGCCCATAAAAAAACCCGCCATCTGGCGGGTTTTTTAATATTGGATCTTATAAACGAACCAATTTTACGATTTGTTCTGCAAGCTCTTCAGCTTGTTCTGCTGTTAAGCTTACATCCGTTGCATCCGCAAGGTCAGTAATCACCACCACACCAGTTTCACGCAACAATGCCACTTGCTCAGCGGTTAAACCTGCTTTCGCAATTGCAACCACACCTTGTTGAATCAACAAGCTTTCTAGGACTTGTGCTTGTTCAAGTGCTTTTACAGTTACCGTTACTGTCGCAGGTTTTTGACCTAAACGTGCAGCACGGTCTTCAGCAGAAACAGGGTTTGCATGTGCAGTCCATTCAACCGCAGCTTCAACCATACCTGCACCAACCGTCACATTGCTTAAACGGTCAATAAAGATAAATGAACCTGTATAGCGGCTGTCTTGGTAGCAGTCAAACACCACTGGTGCATCAAATTCAACGGTTAAGTCTGCAATCGCATTTAACTCTAACTGTTCAACTTGGGTATGCTCAAGCGTATTCACATTCACACGGAAATTAATTGCCGTGACTTTTGCAGGAACCGTTTGCGTACCAATTTTAACGTTGTACAACTTGCCTTTTACCAGCGGTTGGTCATTCATCCAAACCACGGTTGCACGTACACTACGTGATAAAGATGGCTCTTCACCCGCTTTTACTAGCACGTTACCACGAGAAATATCAATTTCATCGTTTAACGTTAAAGTAACTGCCTGACCAGCAATCGCGTGCTCCAAGTTACCGTCATAAGTCACGATTTCTTTAACAGTCGACTTTTTACCTGAAGGTAATGCCACAATTTCATCGCCAACGTGCACTTCACCCAATGCGATTGTTCCGCAGAAACCACGGAAATCAAGGTTTGGACGGTTGACGTATTGCACAGGGAAACGGAATTCGCTCTTGCTTGAATCACGAGTAATTTCTACAGATTCCAAGATGCTCATCAAGGTTTGACCTTGATACCATGGTGTATTTGCAGAAGCGTTGACCACGTTATCGCCATTCAAAGCAGAAATTGGCACAAACAGAATATTGCTTGGCTTACGATCTAACTGGCTCACAAACTGCTGGTATTCTTCTTGAATTTCGCCAAAACGAGTTTCAGAGAATTCCACCAAGTCCATTTTGTTAATCGCAACAACAATGTTCTTAATGCCCAACAAGCTCGCGATATACGTATGACGACGTGTTTGAGTTTGTACACCATAACGTGCATCAATCAAGATGATTGCAAGGTCAGCGGTAGACGCGCCTGTTGCCATGTTACGCGTATATTGCTCATGCCCTGGCGTATCCGCGATGATGAACTTACGTTTTTCTGTAGAGAAATAACGGTAAGCCACATCAATGGTAATGCCCTGCTCACGTTCTGCTTGCAGACCATCCACCAATAACGCAAGGTCAGGTGCATCACCCGTTGTGCCGACTTTTTTACTGTCGCGGGTTACCGCTTGTAATTGATCTTCATAGATCAATTTTGAATCATAGAGTAAACGTCCGATTAAAGTACTTTTACCATCATCGACGTTACCGCACGTCAAAAAGCGTAATAAGTCTTTTTGTTCATGCTGTTTTAAGTAAGCCAAAATATCTTGGCTAATTAATTCTGATTGATGAGACATTGCTCAAACTCCACAAATGCTTTGAAACCGAATGCTGAGTAACGCTTAGAAATAGCCTTCTTGCTTTTTCTTTTCCATAGAGCCAGCTTCATCATGGTCAATCATACGACCTTGACGCTCTGAGCTTGTCGCGAGCAACATTTCTTGAATAATTTCAGGTAAGGTATTCGCTTCTGACTCCACTGCACCTGTTAATGGGTAACAGCCTAAAGTACGGAAACGTACCGATTTCATTTGTGGAACTTCACCTTCGTGCAAACGCATACGTTCATCATCAACCATGATGAGTGTACCGCTACGTTCAACCACTGGACGTTCAGCAGCAAAGTACAATGGAACAATTGGAATCTGCTCCAAATAGATGTACTGCCAGATGTCCAATTCTGTCCAGTTTGATAATGGGAACACACGAATACTTTCGCCTTTGTTCACTTTACCGTTGTATAAATTCCATAATTCTGGACGTTGGTTTTTAGGATCCCAACGGTGTTTATTATCACGGAAAGAATACACACGCTCTTTGGCACGAGATTTTTCTTCGTCACGACGTGCGCCACCAAAAGCAGCATCAAAACCATACTTATCCAGTGCTTGTTTTAAGCCCTGAGTTTTCATGATATCCGTATATTTTGAGCTACCGTGGTCGAATGGATTAATGCCCGCATCTCGACCTTCTTTGTTTTGATGTACGATCAAATCAAAGCCATGGGTTTTCGCCATGTTGTCACGGAATTGGATCATTTCCTTGAATTTCCAACCTGTATCTACATGCAGTAGCGGGAATGGAAGCTTGGCAGGATAGAACGCTTTCAAGGCAAGATGCAGCATTACAGCTGAGTCTTTACCAATAGAATATAACATTACCGGATTTTCGAATTCGGCAGCTACTTCACGAATAATGTGAATACTCTCAGCTTCAAGCTGTTTAAGATGAGTAAGTCTTTCCTCATTTATTGACATCGACAACACCGATTACTAATTCGTGCTTATTACACATTCAACAATTGATATTCATTATAGAGATTTACTATTCACAGTTATTGCTTGTTTTATTATATTGATATGCAAAATTATCATATAAAGCATAACTAATAATAAGTATTAGTTTTCAAGCTATAGTGAATCTCTACCCGTTCAAATGGATTGCAAAATCTGGGAAGATTTTAGCCTATTCACTTTTTGCTTGCGAGGCAGCTTCGCGCTGTTGCCTTAATTCAACTCGCTTTTGAATTTCTGCACGCTCGAGATCATATTGCTTTTTATTCTCTGCATCACTTTTAGCCGCTAAAAGTGCCATTCCGAGAATAAACACTGGAATGAGCAGCCCAAATGCCATGAGTTTCCAAGGCATCGGTTTTTTATTCACTTCAGGTTGGTTCATACGCAATAACTCAAATCTAATATCTTTTAAACGCGCAACAATATAACAAAAAAGAGCCTCAATGATGAGACTCTTTTTCAACCAAGTAATTTCTTAAAAGAACTTAAAAATTACCCGTACATTGAGGGTTTGAGCTTGCATCCAATATTGATGAATCTGGTGTCACATTGGTTTTGGCAGGCATATTCGCTTGAATAAAACTATATACTTCTTGATTGCGGCAGACAATCGCTTGCGTATGAGAAGCACCGATCACTGGATCGAGAGTGACGCTTGGCGAACCCAATGCCTGTAAATTCTCAACCAATGCCTTGGTAATAGGATAAGGAACATTGGTATCGGCTGTACCTTGCACGACATATACAGGTTTATCAATGCGTTTCGTTGCAGGCTGGTTATTAACCAAGAACTTTTGTACTGTTTCATTTGTCGCAAAAACCGTACTGTCTAAACCTGGATAATCCATGACTTTTTGATCAGGATTATCAGTCAAATACTGAATGATATCTGCTTTGAACTTTTCAATTAAGCTAAGGCTGGCATCATTTTCATTATCCAGACATAGTCCATTATCCCCTGTTGTACCTTCTGCATATTCAGAAAGTGATTTTGCCCGAGATTGGAAAATATCCTGATAATTGAAACGCGGCTCATACGCTTTAATACCAACGCCAGTTAAAGCCGCATATGCCAACAAGGTGGCATAGGTATCAACCGATGTACGGTATGCCAAAGGAACATTTGCAGCAATTTCTTGTGCCTCGATGTTCGCCAAGGCAGCAGGTGCAACTTCTAAAATAATTTTACCTAAACTTGAAGCAGGCGCTCCTGCAACTGCGCCTTTATAGCTTGTATCCGTATTTGCATATTCTGCCGTCCCCAAAGAAGCATGTCCGCCTTGTGATTGTCCGACTGACATCCAATCACCATTCAGTTGTTTTCCATAATGGTCCTTGGCAGCCTGTACGGCAGATAAAGCTGATTTAGCTGCACTGGATAAATTGAGATATGGGTGAATCCCTGGTGTTCCTAGTCCCTCATAGTCTGGTGCCACAATCACATATCCTGCAGCCAACAAACTTTCTGCTAAAATTTTGAAACGCGGATGAATTAAGTTATTACTTGGGGCACAACTATCTCCAACACCCACCGTTCCATGTTCCCAAACAACCATCCGATAACCATCTGCAGGTTGAGTAACTTTAGGAAATAAAACCATCGCTGTTGCTTGTGCTGTCTGCCCATGTACATTTTGCATGTTATAGGTCATGACTTTTATTGAGGCAGCAGCATCTACAGTATCTTTGGAATATACACTTTCAGAAACATAAGTTTGCTGCTGAGCTGTTGGGGTATCATCATCGTCATGACAGGCTGTTAAAAATAGACTAGAAAATGCAAATGTCAGTGCCAACGCTATTTTTGTGCGCTTCATAAAATGTCCTTTTTATGTTTGTTGTTGTATGCACGAAACTACATGCCAATTCATTAAGGCATAAAAAAAGTGCCCTGTATAGGACACTCTTTAACCTTGCAGTCATTTTAAACAATTAATTCTAAAAAGATTCCTGCAAAAATCAGCATTCCCACCCAGCGATTGTGACGAAATGCCCAAAAACAAATTTGCGGATTACGATCTTTGGTTTTGATCGCTTGGTAAATAAAATCAGCAGCAACAAGTAGCAATGCCAACAAACCAAATGGCATCAATAGCTGCTCCAAATACAAAGCACCGCCAATTAGCACCAAGCTTAATACCTGCAATAACCCGATGATCTGAATATCATATCGTCCGAATAAGATTGCCGTGGATTTCACCCCGATTTTTAAATCATATTCACGGTCAGTAATCGCATATTGAGTATCATACGCCACGGTCCACGCCAAATTACCAAAATACAGTAACCAACAAGTTAAATCTGGTGTTACCCCAACTGCGGTATAACCCATTGGAATTGACCAAGAAAATGCTGCACCCAAAAATACCTGTGGTAAATGAGTGTAACGTTTCATGAATGGGTAAATAAAGGCGAGAAACAAGGCACCAAAAGACCAGTAAAAGGTCTCAATCGGTAAAAAGAACAACATACAAGCACTGGCTAAAACCAAGACCAAAAACACATAAACTGCTTCTTTGGCACTGATGATACCAGTCGCTAAAGGGCGCGTCTTGGTACGTTCGACATGCGCATCGACTTTACGGTCAGCAAAATCATTAATCGCACAACCTGCCGCACGCATAAATATGGTGCCCAAAATCATGGGAATTAAAATCCCCAAACTCGGTATGCCCTTATTGGCAATCCACATTGCCCACATGGTTGGCCAGAACACCAATTCCGTACCAATGGGTTTATCAAAGCGACATAAATAATAATAAGCTTCTAAGCGTTCACGCCAAGTAATCTGTTGCACCGTAGCCATGAAAATCCTTCAAAAATTTCACAATTTGGTTTTGCGAAGATACTGCTGAAATGCAGGTAAAAATGTTTCTTGCACAATAAATTTGCAACCATGCCAAGTATAACAACTTTGTCGTGTCCACCCCTCATCAAGCCAGATCACGCGACGCTCACATTTTGGCTCGGTTCGATCAAACAAGAACCAACCAATTGGTTTCGTGCCAATATGCTTAAATATTCTGGCACGCCCCTGCAAACTTTGAATCGGAAAAATACTTTTAGCTTTGACCCACGGCTGCTTTTCACATCCATATAGATAGCTTTCACGCACCCATGAAGTGTGATGCAATGGCACTTGCATCCATGTCGCATCGATAAAATTCAATCGTTGAAAATGTTCTTTAACTGGCTTAACGCTAAACTGCCCATCCGCAACACCGGTTAACTGTTGGGTCAATGAACCCGATGCATGCAGCCATGTTTTCAGTTCCGCTGGAATTTGCTGCATAAATTTACCTACGCAATCGCTCTGTCAAATCTGTGAGCATTGATCTAACTGATTTTAAGAATGATGCTTTAACCATTATCTGTTTTTGCAATAATTTCGAATTGACCATTGGGCAGTTTTTGCAAAATAAATCCTTCCGCACTGATATAAAAGCTTTGGGGATAAGCATAGTCCAAAGCCATTTCAGGACTTTTAAGACCTAAAAACTCAACCTGCTTATAACCTTCAGGTGTCCTTGCGACTTCGACATAGACCACAGGTGAAAAATTTAATTTAAATCCTTTGCTATGATCTTTTGCATCGACCCAAGGATAAAAGCCTGTTTGTTTTTTCCGCTGTGCCATAATTTTAAAGACTAAATTTCTATGTGCAGCCATGATACAAAAAAAACCCGCACAAGGCGGGTTTTTTTACAGTCATTCTTCTCGAAAGAATTACAAGCTGTAGTACATGTCAAATTCAACTGGGTGAGTAGTCGTGTTAAGACGACGTACATCTTCAGTTTTAAGTTCGATGTAGGCATCAAGCATTTCTTTAGTGAATACACCGCCTTTCAACAAGAACTCGTGGTCCGCTTGAAGTGCTTCAAGCGCCATGTCTAGGCTATGAGCAACTGTAGGGATTTTTGCTTCTTCTTCAGGAGGAAGGTCATACAAGTTCTTGTCAGCAGCTTCACCTGGGTGAATCTTGTTTTGAATACCGTCGATACCCGCCATTAATAATGCAGCGAAACCTAAGTACGGGTTCATCATTGGATCTGGGAAACGAGCTTCGATACGCTTGCCTTTAGGGCTAGAAACGTAAGGAATACGGATAGAAGCAGAACGGTTACGTGCTGAGTAAGCAAGCATAATTGGTGCTTCGAAGTGTGGTACTAAACGCTTGTACGAGTTTGTAGAAGGGTTAGTAATTGCATTCAATGCACGAGCGTGCTTGATCACACCACCGATGAAGTAAAGCGCCATTTCAGAAAGACCAGCGTATTCATCACCAGCAAACAAGTTCTTGCCATCTTTAGAGATCGACATGTGAACGTGCATACCTGAACCGTTGTCACCTACCATTGGTTTAGGCATAAACGTTGCAGTTTTAGCATATTGGTGCGCAACGTTCCAAACTGCATATTTGAACTGTTGTACTTCGTCAGCTTTACGAACCATCGTGTTGAAGCTTACACCAATTTCTAATTGGCAAGATGCAACTTCGTGGTGATGTACTTCTACACGACCTGGACCCATGATGTCTTCGATCTTGTTACACATCTCAGCACGCATGTCTTGAGAAGAGTCAACTGGAGGAACTGGGAAGTAACCGCCTTTAACACGTGGACGGTGACCAGAGTTACCAGCTTCGTAATCTTTGCCTGTAGACCAAGCAGCTTCTTCAGCGATTAATGTATGACGAGCGCCAGACATATCGATGTCCCACTTCACTTCGTCAAATACAAAGAATTCTGGTTCTGGACCAAAGAATGCAGTATCACCAATACCTGTAGATTTTAGGTATTCTTCTGCACGGCGAGCGATAGAACGTGGGTCACGGTCATAACCTTGACCAGTTGATGGCTCAATAACGTCACAAGTAACAACTACTGTAGGCTCAGCGAAGAACGGGTCGAGAAAACCAGTTTCAGCATCTGGGCGTAAAATCATGTCAGACGCTTCGATACCTTTCCAACCAGCAATTGAAGAACCGTCAAACATTTTACCGTCTTCAAATGTATCTTCATCAATTGTATCTGCTGGGTAAGTTACGTGCTGTTCCTTACCTTTAGTATCAGTAAAGCGGAAATCGACCCATTTTGCGCCACTTTCTTGGATGAGTTGAAGGACCTTGTTCGCCATGCTCATTTTGCTCCGATGATTTTTTGTTGCACCTGTGAAGTGCGTGTTAGTAGTTGGCAGTTATAAAGCAATTCTCATACCAACTTTGTAAAAGCAAAGCTAAAACATTGAATTATTTATCAGAATGCAAGATTTATAAACTTTGCTTTGAACCTATTATACTGTTAGAAAATTGAAATGCACCATATTCAAACATTTTCATTTTCACGTTTAAAACTATCACACAAAAAGATCCAAAAGAGTGCATTTTTAGGTAAATGATATAATGCAGTGCATTTTTTCAGGGAAGTTTTAACTTTTTATATTGGTTTTATGATGATCATTTTCATCATTTATCAATAAAACTTATCCATTATATCAAATTTGATTTTTTTCCTGCTTCTGCTCAAGACTTTTGATGCAATTCACACCGTCTTAGGCAAAAATCCCCATTTAAAAGCAGTAACCATCGTGAAAACTTGCACCACTTTATTGCTATACACTGGTACTTCTCTGATGGCTTATTTATTTACTGTAAAAGTGTGATCTCGAAAGACATCATCACCAATAAAGCCAATAATCTTAAATCCCTAAAAATTCGTTACATTTATAGACAAGCGGATTATTTTGACCAATACTACAACAAACTTTGATCAATCAAGGTGTATAAAAATACAACACAG